>NZ_ATDO01000060.1:0-80037 GCF_000445085.1 Sphingobium sp. HDIP04
CCCCCAGATCGAAGCCATGATCCTGCGCCAGCGACGCGCCGTCCTGCGCATCGATCCGGGCGAGGCCCGCCAGCGCGGCGATCAGCATCTGCGTCTTGCGCGGGTCGGCATCCCTGGCGAACGAGGAGACCCGGCCCGAACCGATCTCCACGACCGCGCTGGGCGCGCCGACCGCCAGCAAGGCCCAAAGGTCCGCCGCGCCGTCCCCATCCGCCTGCGCCGCAAGGCGCGACCATTGCGCCGCGCTGCGGTCATAACCTGCGGTGAACATGGCCGCGACCAGATTGGCCGCATCGCGCGCGCTGAGCTGCGAAACCGGCAGAGCCGCCGCAGCCCGCGCCGTCGCGATCAAGCCGACGAAATCCGGCCGCGCCTCATTCTGCCAGAGCGTCCGCATCGCCTGGAGCCGCTCGTCCGTCCCCGTCCCCGCATAGGCGGTGCGCAGCGCATCCACCCGGTCGGCCGCATTGGCGGGCAGGTCGCCGTCGGACTGCAACTGGCTGTAGAAACCGACCAGCGCCCTTGAGGAAAAGACGCCGAGCCGAGCCGCCACTTCGGCGCCCGGCAGGCGACGAACCGCCGACAGGGCAGGCGCGCGCGCTTCCCAGGCGCGGACATGCGGGCCGACCGTGGCATAGAGATCGTCCGGAATCTCGACATTGAGCGCTGTCGCCAGGCCGAAGCGCCAGGCCGTCAGCCGGTCCACCGCATCCCATTCGATCTTGACCGAGCGGCGGGCGTTGAAGCCGGTGCCGACCACCTTTTCCGCCAGGCGATAGTCGATGCCGCGCACCACGCCGCGCCGCTGCGCCTGGTTGAGCGCGCCGCTGGCCGAACCCTGATCCCCCGAAAGCGCCGGGCAGATGGCCCGCGTCATGTCCCAACCCGGTTCCTTGCTGAACCGCAGCGCGCCCGCAGACAGCGGACACAGGCCCGCCGGATCGGCCGTCGCCAGATAGGTCTGCATGGCGATGGCATAGAGGCGCGGGGTGAAACGGTCGGAATCGACGCTCTGCACCAGCAGGCGGGCGCTGTCCGCCTCCCCCATGCGCAGCAGCAGCCAGGCGCGTTCGGCGACCCAATCGGCGCCGTCGATGTCGCGGGGCGTATCGGTCGCGGACAGCAGCGCCCGGCGCAGCAGGATCGACGCCCAGCGCGAGGTGATCGGCGCCCGCGTCTCCTTCATCAGGGTGGCGAGGAACCGGCCCGATTGCGCGCCGAAGGCGTTGGGCGCCATGCCCTGCCGCTCCGGCGTCAGCGGCCCTATGCGGTCGAGCGAGCGGCGCGCATTTTCGGGCAGGTCATATTTCTGCTTTTCGGCGGCGAGTTCCTCCTCGCTCATCGCTTCCGCTGCATTGTCCCCCGCTTCTTCCGTGACGGCGAAGCTGGGCGGCAGGATCGGCGTCGCGGGCGCGGGGCCGACGGGCGGCGCAGGCGTGCCGGGGGCGGGACGCGGCGGCTGCGCGCCGGGTTGCGGCGCTTCGGGCGCATCGCCGAAGCCGGGCGGCAGTAGCGATTCGGGCGTCTCCTGCGCGACCACCGGCAGCGCCAGCGCGAGCGCGAGCGTGCCCAGCGCCCATTTCGCATTCACCCGCCGCCGCTGCATGCCCTTTACTGGCCCAGCTTTTCGGCGGGAATGACCTTTTCCACGCGGGCCTGCGGCTTTTCGCCGCCGCGCGACCAGAGCAGGGCGAGGATCGCGACCAGCACGGCGACCGCGATGATGGGAAGGATCGGCAGGGATGCCTTGCGGCGGCGCGAGCTGCCTTCAAAGCTGCTGTAGGAACGATTGCGCTTCATGAGTCCTGTTCTGGCCGGGCTGGGCATAAGGAAAGTTGCGATTTGCCTTGTCGGCGCGGGGATGTATAGCCCCGCTCGCCATGCAGCGAAACAGCAAATCCGCCGATGCGCGAGCGAAGCGCGGCCCCATCGTCCTGGTGGGCATGATGGGCGTGGGCAAATCGACCGTCGGGCGGCGGCTGGCGGCACGGCTGGACGTGGATTTCGTCGATGCGGACGAGGAGATCGAAAAAGCCGCAGGCATGACGATCAGCGAGATGTTCGAGCGCTATGGCGAGGCCTATTTCCGCGACGGCGAACGGCGCGTGATCGCCCGGCTGATGGACGGCGAGCCCAAGGTCATCGCCACCGGCGGCGGCGCCTTCATGCAGGAGGAGACGCGGGCGCTGATCCTGGATCATGCGCTGGCGATCTGGCTGAACGCCGACATCGACACGCTGGTCGACCGGGTGTCGCGCCGCGAGGGGCGGCCGCTGCTGAAGGGCAAAGATCCGCGCGCCGTGCTGACCGAACTGGCGGCGATCCGCAACCCGGTCTACGCGCTCTGCCCCATTCACGTGAAAAGCGCTGCCGCGCCGCATGACGTCGCGGTCGACAGCATCATGGAGCAGCTTTCCCAATGGCCATAGTCCGCGTCGCGCTGGATTCGCGCAGTTACGACATCGTGATCGAACAGGGCGTGCTGGACCGGGCGGGTTCCCATCTGGCGCGCCATGCGCGAAAAGGACGGCTGGTGGTCGTGACCGACCTGCATGTCGCCGCCGCGCAGCTTCCCCGGCTGGAGGCCAGCCTGCGCGACGCGGGCGTGGCGGTGGAGCCGGTGATCCTGCCGCCGGGCGAGCAGACCAAGAGCTGGCGCCACTTGGAGGAACTGCTCGACGCGCTGCTGGCGCTGGAGATCGAGCGCGGCGACCATGTGGTGGCGCTGGGCGGCGGCGTGATCGGCGACCTGGTGGGCTTCGCCGCCTCGATCCTGAAGCGCGGCTGCCATTTCATCCAGGTGCCGACGACCCTGCTGGCGCAGGTGGACAGTTCTGTCGGCGGCAAGACCGCGATCAATAGCAAGGCGGGCAAGAATCTGGTCGGCAGCTTCTACCAGCCGTCGCTGGTTCTGATCGATCCCTCGACGCTCGACACGCTGCCGGCGCGAGAGACGCGGGCGGGCTATGCCGAGGTCGTGAAATATGGGTTGATCGATGACCCGGATTTCTTCGCCTGGTGCGAGGCGAAGGGGCACGACCTGCTGGCCGGCGACGTCCAGGCACGCGAATATGCCATCGAGCGCAGCGTGGCCGCCAAGGCGGCGATTGTCGCCGATGACGAGCGGGAAACCTCCGGACGGCGGGCCTTGCTGAACCTTGGCCATACTTTCGGCCATGCGCTGGAGGCCGACACCGGCTTTTCCGACCTTCTGCTCCATGGCGAAGGCGTCGCGGCGGGCATGGCTCTTGCCTTCCGCTATTCGGCGCGGCTCGGCCTGTGCCCGGCGGAGGATGCGGAGCGGGTGACGGCGCATCTGAAGGCCGTCGGCCTGCCGCACGACCTTGCGGGCGCGCATGTGAAGGCGGACGGCGCGGCGCTGGTCGCGCATATGCTGCACGACAAGAAGATGGCGGCGGGCACCCTGCCCTTCCTGCTGGCGCGGGGAATCGGGCGGACCTTCCTGTCGAAGGATGTCGTGCTGGACGATGTCGCCGCGTTTCTGGACGAGGACCGGGCGGCGGCTTGATGCCTGGGATGGCTGATGGGGGTGGGAAGCGGGCACTCCCCTATTCGTCACCCCGGACTTGATCCGGGGTCCCGCTTTCTTTCGGGTGCACGTCTGGAAAAGGCAGCGGGACCCAGGGTCAAGCCCGGGGTGACGGGAAACTGATGACGGGAATTGACCCAAACCCACTCCCACGCACAACAAAAAGGGCGCCCCTAGAGGCGCCCTTTTCTGTCCTGCCTTTGGAAGGCCGATTACTTCTTCAGCGTCAGGCCGCCGAAGCGCTTGTTGAAGCGAGCCACCTGGCCGCCCTGCTCAAGCTGGCGGGTGCCGCCGGTCCAGGCCGGGTGCGACTTGGGGTCGATGTCGAGCGCCAGCGTGTCGCCTTCCTTGCCCCAGGTGGAGCGGGTGCGGAAGGTCGTGCCGTCGGTCATCTGGACGGTGATGAAGTGGTAATCGGGATGCGTATCGGCCTTCATGGGTCTGCTCCGTCTATGGGCCGGTTTCCGACCGGCCATGGATGCGTAAAACTAGCGAAGGCGCGCCGTTACATGGGAATGCGCGCAAAAGCAAGGGGTGGAGTGGCCTTTCCCGACCACAGCGATCCGTCTTCCCGCCTGCGCGGGAATGACGGGATATTCCGAGCGCCGCGGCGTCTCAATCCACCGGCGGGTCGGCGATCATCGCGACGAAGCTGGCCTCGGCGCAGAGCTTGCCCTCCACCATCGCCTTGCCCGTGAACTTGCAGACGCGGCCGCGAATCTGGACCAGGTCGACATGCAGGTCGAGCAGGCAGCCCGGCTCCACCGGGTTGCGGAACTTCGCCCCATCGATGCTCATGAAATAGACGAGCTTGCCCGAACCGCGCAGGTCCATCGTCTCGACCGTCAGCACGCCGGCGGCCTGCGCCATCGCTTCCACGATCAGCACGCCGGGCATGATCGGCCGGCCGGGGAAATGCCCCTGGAAGAAACCCTCGTTGATCGACACCGCCTTGACCGCGTGGATCGTGCTGTTCGGCACGAGCGAAATCACGCGGTCGACGAGCAGCATCGGATAACGGTGCGGCAGCGCCGCCATCACCCCACGAATATCGATGGGGCCGACGGCGGCGGCATTGTCAACCTGATCCGTCATCCGGCGATCAGCGCGAGGCCGGCTGCTGCGACGGATTGGCGGGCGCAGCGGCAGGGGCGGCAGCGGCCTGGCCCTGACGGCCCGGCTGCCAGCCGGCCGGCGGCGTGATGCCGACGCTGGGCACCAGCGCGTTGAGTTCGGCCACCACCGATTGGGTGATGTCGACGGTCGGCTGATAGGACACGGTCGCGTCGGGCGACAGGATCAGGTCGACCTTGGCCTTGGTCATGGCGGATTTCAGCGCGTCCGACAGCTTGGCCGAAATCTGCTCCTCGACATAGGCGTTGGCGAGCGCGATCGGTTGGCCCAGGCGCTGCAATTCGGCCTGGCCGTCCTGACCGGCCTTCTGATAAGCCTCATATTGCGTCTGGATCGCCGGGGTCGGCTTGCCGCCGGCGGCCTTCATCGCGGCTTCCAGGGCCGTGCCCTTGGCCTTTAGGTCGGCGTCGATGGCGTTCTTGCGCGCGGTGAAGCCGTCGATCTGCGCCTTGTAGGTCGTCTGGATCTGCGTGCGCGCGGTCGAATAGGCCGAGCTGGTGGCGACGGCGCGTTGCAGGTCGACGACGGCGATGCCGGTCTTCGACTGGGCTGCGGCCGGGACGCTGGTCAGCGCCATGGCGGTCATCGGCGCCAGAACCAGCGCGGCGGCCTTGAAAATGGTCTTCATCAGAATTGAGTCCCTACGTTGAAGCTGATTAGCTGAGTGTCGTCCCCTGGTTCCTTGAGCAGGGCCTTGGCGATGTCGATGCGGAACGGCCCGAAGGGCGAGTTCCAGTTGACGCCGAAGCCCACGGCGACGCGCGGTTTCAGCGTATCGCCCAGATATTCTTCCTCGAACGGCCCGATCAGGAGGGTCTGGCCGGTTCCGCATGTGCCCGGAGTGCCCGCTTCGCTGCGCGAGCCGGTCGTGTTGTCGGCGCAGATGCCGTTCGAATTCGTCGTGCGGGGATTGCGCAATCCCGCGACCGCGCCGACGTCGGCGAAGATCGACGGGCGCAGGCCCATTTCGCGAGCGCCCGATCCCAGCGGAATTTCCATTTCCGCCCGCGCCAGATAATAGGCCTTGCCGCCCAGCGCGTCGTCGGAAACATTATTGTTCCCCTCGCCCCGAACATAGGTGATGCTGCCGTCCGGGTTGGTTTGCGACTGCAGGTAATAGCGCTTCACGCGAGGCCCGATGCCGCGAATGTCGAAACCGCGAATCTGCGGATTGCCCAGGAAGAATCGGTCGGTCAGGCGAACCTTGTCGACCAGTTCGTTCGAAGCGTCGCGACGGTCGCCCTCAAGGCTGTGGATATAGCCGCCCTCCGCCGAGACGGAGAAGATGAACCCGCCGCCGACCGGCCAATATTTGGAGCCATTCAACCGCGTGCGCACATATTTGACGCTGCCGCCCAGACCGGCGAAGTCCTGGCTCAGAACCACATTATGGCCTCGCGTCGGGCGAATGCGGTTGTCGCGGGTATCGTAGATCAGCGAATAGCCAAGGGACGACGTCGTCCGCTTGCCGATGGCGTCGCAAAGATAGCGGCCGGCGAGCAGCGGATCGCACTGAAGCCCCAGCGGACCCGCGCCGTCGGGATCGGAGTAGTAACTGTCCTTGTCGAGCGTAACATCGTCCAGGTTCAGCGTGTAACGCAGCGCCAGCGACATATATTCCGTAATCGGCACGCCAGCGCGAAGCTGGAAGCCGGTCGTCGTCTGCTCATAGGTGGTGTCGCGGTCGTTATTGTTCAGATAACGGAAGCTGTTGAGGTCGCGGCGGTAGATGTCGCCGCCCAGCGCGATGTTCCTGTCCATGAAATAAGGCTCGGTGAAGCCCACTTCCACCGACTTGGAATAAGCCGAATAGTTGACGCTGGTGCGCAGTTCCTGCCCCTTGCCGCGGAAGTTGCGCTGGGTGATCGACGCCGATACTATGAAGCGCTCCAGAGAGGAGAAACCGGCCGACAGCGACAGTTCGCCGGTCGATTTTTCCTGCACATTGGTTTCCAGGACGATGCGGTCGGGCGCGGAGCCGGGCTTCTGCTCGATGTCCAGCTTTTCCTGGAAGAAGCCGAGCGAATTGATGCGGTCCTTCGACCGCTTGACGAGGAAGCTGTTGAAGGCGTCGCCCTCCGCCAGGCGGAATTCGCGGCGCACGACCTTGTCCTGGGTCAGCGTGTTGCCGTTGATGTCGACCCGCTCGACATAGACGCGGGGCGCGTTGGCGATGCGGAAATCGATCCCCATCGTCAGCGTGTCCTTGTCGCGCTGGAAGTCCGGCTGGACGTCCGCGAAGGCGTAGCCGAACAGGCCCGCCGTCTCGCTCAGCGTGTCGACCGTGTCCTCGACCTGCTTGGCGTTGTACCAGTCGCCCTTCTTCATCGGCAGCATCCTGGTCAGCGAATCGCCGGACAGGTCGCGAATGTCGCTGTTGACCTTCACGTCGCCGAATTTGTAGCGCTGCCCTTCCTCCACCACATAGGTGATGATGAAGTCCTGCTTGTCCGGCGTCAGTTCCGCCACGGCGGAGATCACGCGGAAATCGGCATAGCCTTCGGTCAGGTAGAATTGGCGCAGCTTCTGCTGGTCATAAGCCAGCCGGTCGGGATCGTAGCTGGTGCCGGAGGAGAAGATGCGGAACCAGCGCGACTGCTTCGTCACCATCTGGCTGCGCAGTTCGCCGTCCTTGAACTTCTCATTGCCGATGATGTTGATCTGGCGGACCTTGGATTTCGGCCCTTCGGAGATTTCGAAGACGATGTCGACGCGGTTCTGGTCGAGCTGCACCATCTTCGGTTCGACCGTGGCGGCGAAGCGGCCCTGGCGGCGATAGAGTTCGATGATGCGGGCGACGTCGGCGCGCACCTTCGACCGAGTATAGATCTGGCGCGGAGCCAGTTTTATTTCAGGACGTATCTTGTCTTCCTTGAGGCGCTTATTACCTTCAAGGACGATGCGGTTGATGACCGGGTTTTCCTTCACCTCGACGGTCAGCGCGCCATTGTCGTTGCGGATCTGGACGTCGGCGAACAGTTCCGTCTCGTAAAGGTCGCGTAGCGCCTGGTCGAGCGATTCCTGGGTGAAGGACTGGCCGATGCGCAGCTTGGTGTAGGACAGCACCGTGTCCGGCTCCAGCCGCTGCTGGCCGGTGACGGAGATGGCGCGGATCGTGCCCGCGGGCGCGACGGCGGGAACAGGCGCGGGCGCGGCAGCCGGCGGGGCATTTTGCGCCATCGCAGGCACGGCAGACATGCCCGCGATCATCGTGGTCGCCAACAGGGCCACGACGACCGGGCGCTGCCTGTTGCTGCTCATCATCGCTGTCACCCGCTCCACCTTCTACAAAAAAGCAACATATCGTTCACGTCGGGAAAAAAGGCGTGAAATCGCGTCCTCCTGCCCGATACGGCTCAGCCGATCAAGCCGGACAGACGATCCCAAAGACCGAAAGAGGATAAATCGTTGAACGTTACCAGCACCATCATCGCCAGCAGGACCGCCAGTCCCGACCGATAGGCCCATTCCTGCACCTGCGGGCTGACCGGCCGCCGCTGTATCGCCTCCACCCCGTAGAACAGCAGATGGCCGCCATCCAGCATGGGGATTGGCAAGAGGTTGATGAACCCCAAGTTAATCGAGATGAGCGCCATGAAGAAGACGAAGCTTTCCATCCCCAAAGTCGCCGCCTGACCCGAAACCTCCGCGATCTTGAGCGGGCCGCCCAGTTCCTTGACCGACCGGCCGCCGCCTACGATCTGGCCCAGCGTCTCCACCATGGTGCGGATGATCTGGCCGGTGCGTTCGATGGCGACGACGGGGGCGCGGATCAGGCTGACCGGCTCTATCACCGGCTCGCCCGGCGCGATGCCGAGACGGCCGATGCGGAACTTGTTGCCGAAGCCGTCATCTTCCTCGACCGCGCCGACCCTGCCCTGTTTTTCGAACAGCTTGCCCTGCCGGTCGATCAGGACGGTGACGGGTTCGCCGGGGCGGATCTGCGCGAACAGGCGGATATCGTCGAAGGTCGCCATTTCCCGGCCGTTGAGCGAGACGATGCGGTCCCCGGCGACGATCCCCGCCGCGGCGGCCGCGCTGCCCGGCTGCACCTGCCCGGCGACCGCAGGCGTGCGGCTCTCGCCATGGACGAAGGCGAAGGCGGCCAGGATCAGGATGGCGAAGAGGAAATTGATCGCGGGGCCAGCCGCGACGATGGCCGCCCGCTGCCACAATGGCTTGGCCGGGAAGCTCTCGGCCCGTTCTGCGGCGGGCATTTCCAACCAGCGCGGATCGGCCTGGCTCGCCGCGTTCATGTCGCCCTTGAACCGCACATAGCCGCCCAGCGGCAGCGCCCCCAGGCGCCAGCGCGTGCCGCGCCTGTCGGTCCATGCGGCGATTTCCGGGCCGAATCCGATGGAAAAGGCTTCCGCCTTCACGCCGCACCAGCGGCCCACCAGATAATGGCCCAGCTCATGCACGAAGACGAGCGGTCCGATGACCGCCACGAATGCGACTACGGTCAACAGAAAACCGGGATTCTGGATCAAGCGGTCAATCTTTCCATCACTTGTGCAGCCATATTACGCGCCTGCGCATCCGCTTCCAGCACATCGTCGATCCGGCGGGGCACAGGCGCGCTATAGCGGTTCAGGACATCCTCCACAATCATGGCGATATCAAGGAAGCCTATGGCCCCTTTCAGGAAGGCGGCGACGGCGACCTCATTGGCCGCGTTCAATATGGCCGGCGCGGCGCCCGCCGCCTCCGCCGCCTGCCGGGTCAGCCGCAGCGCGGGGAAGCGATCCTCATCCGGCGCCTCGAAGTCCAGGCGGCCGATCCGGGCGAGGTCCAGCGGCTGGCAGGGCGTGGCGATCCGGTCCGGCCAGGCCAGCGCATGGGCGATGGGAATGCGCATGTCGGGCGAACCGAGCTGCGCCAGCGTGGATCGGTCGCGATATTCGACCATGGAATGGATGACGGATTGCGGATGGACGAGTATCTCGATCCGGTCCAGCCCGACCGGGAAGAGGTGCGCCGCCTCGATCAGTTCCAGCCCCTTGTTCATCATCGTCGCGCTGTCGACGCTGATCTTCGCGCCCATCGACCAGTTGGGATGGGCGACAGCCTGCGCGGGCGTGATGCCGCGCATCTCCTCCCGGCTGCGGGTGCGGAAGGGGCCGCCGCTGGCCGTCAGCGTGATCCTTGCCACATCCTCCAAGCGGCTGCCCGCAAGGCATTGGAATATGGCGTTATGCTCGCTGTCGACCGGCAGCAGCGTCGCGCCCGATGCGCCGACGGCGTCCATCATCAGCGCGCCCGCCGACACCAGCGATTCCTTGTTGGCCAGCGCCACCGTGCCGCCCGCCTTCAACGCCGCCATGGTCGGGCGCAGCCCGGCGCAACCGACGATGGCGGCCATGCTCCAGTCGGCGCCGGCGCCCGCCGCGTCGACCAGCGCGCCTTCGCCCGCCGCCGCCTCCGTCCCGGAACCGCGCAGCGCGTCCTTCAACGCCTCATAATGCGCCTCGTCCCCGATCACCGCGACGGCGGCATTGCTCTGCCGGGCTGCGGCGGCCAGGCCCGCCACATCGCTGTGCGCGGTCAGGGCGACGACCTGATAACTGTCCGGATCGCGCTGAATCAGGTCCAGCGTGGACATGCCGACCGATCCGGTCGCGCCGAAGATCGACACCTTCCTCATGGCAGTTGCACCAGGATCATATAGCAGATCGCGGCCAGCGGCGCGGCGGCGACCACGCCGTCCAGCCGGTCCATCACGCCGCCATGGCCGGGCAGCAGCGTCCCGCTGTCCTTGACGCCTGCCCGGCGCTTCATCCAGCTTTCCAGCAGGTCGCCCAATTGCGCCGCCACCGCCAGCAGGCCGCTCGCCGCCGCGAGCTGAACCGGCAGGTCGGCGAACCGATGGAGCAGGAAACCCACCGTCAGCGCCGCCAGCACGCCGCCGCCCAGGCCCGCCCAGGTCTTGGACGGGCTGACGCGCGGCGCCAGCTTCGGCCCGCCGATCGACCGGCCGGCGAAATAAGCGCCGATGTCCGTCGCCCAGACAAGGCCCAGCGCCCACAGGGTCAGCAGCAGCCCCTGAAGATTGGGCGCCTGTTCGCGCAGGAACAGCAGCGCCATCACCGGCACGACGATATAGGGAACGCCCAGCGCCAGCCTGATCGACCGACCGACCAGCGCGACGAAGAAGAAGGCCGCCGCCATCAGCGTGAAGGCAAGCCAGGACACGCCGGCCGCCACGGGGCAAAGGATCGCCAGCGGCACCGAGACGGCGAACATCGCCAGCTTGCGGTTCTCCGGCGTGGCTCCGGTCAGGTCGCCCCATTCCCCCTGCATCAGCACGCCCGCCACGGACAGCAGCATCCAGAACAGGAAACCGCCCGAAAACAGGGCTGCCAACGCTACGAGGATGAGCACGACGCTGACGATCGCGCGGGTGCGAAGCTCGCTCGACATGCCGGTCACAGTCCGCCGAAACGGCGGTCCCTCAGGCGGAAGGCGTCCAGTGCGGCGGCCAGCGCCCGCCCATCGAAATCCGGCCACAGAATGTCCGTGAAGTAAAGCTCCGCATAGGCGGCTTGCCACAGCATGAAGTTGCTGAGCCGCTGTTCCCCCGACGTCCGGATCATCAGGTCCAGCGGCGGCAGGTCGGCGGTGTAGAGCGCCGCATCGACATCCGCGAGGCCGATCTCCTCCGCCGCGATCTCGCCGGCGGCCACCCGGCGCGCCAGCGTCTGCGCCATGCGCACCAGCTCGTCCTGCGCGCCATAGTTCAGCGCTATGGCAAGGATCGGCCCGCTGTTCCCGGCGGTCCGCGCCACCGCATTGTCGATCAGATCGACGAGCGAAGGGTCGAGCGCCCGATAATTGCCGATGATGCGCAGCCGCACGCCATTGGCATGGAATTCATCGAGGTCGGACTGGATGAAATGGCGCAAAAGGCCCATCAGGTCCGTGACCTCGCTGGCCGGACGTTTCCAGTTTTCCGAGGAAAAGGCGTAGAGCGTCAGGCATTCCAGGCCCAGCTCCCGCGCGGCGCGGGCGACGCGGCGCACCGCCTCCACCCCGGCGCGATGCCCGGCGATGCGCGGCAGGAAGCGCTTTTTCGCCCAGCGTCCGTTGCCGTCCATGATAATAGCAACGTGACGAGCGCCATGGTCCGGCGCGCCGCTGGTCAGATCGGGTTTGGCTTGGGTGGCCATCAGACAGGAATGCGTGCTTTGGCCGCGAAAGGAAAGCCCCGGATCACTGACCGAGAATTTCCTTCTCCTTCGCCGCAGTCGCCGCGTCGATGTCCGCTATGGTGCTGTCGGTCAGCTTCTGAACCTCGGTTTCCTTGCGCTTGCGCTCGTCCTCGCTGATCTCGCCCTTCTTCTCGTCGGTCTTCAGGCTGTCCATGCCGTCGCGGCGGACATTGCGGACGGCGATGCGGGCGCCCTCCGCATATTTGCTGGCGAGCTTGGCCAGTTCCTTGCGGCGTTCCTCCGTCAGGTCGGGGATGGGCAGGCGCAGCGTCTGGCCGTCGACAATGGGGTTGAGGCCCAGGCCCGCCGAACGGATCGCCTTGTCGACGGGGCCGACATTGCTCTTGTCCCACACCTGGACCGACAGCATGCGCGGTTCGGGCGCGGAAACGGTCGCGACCTGATTGAGCGGCATATGCGCGCCATAAACCTCGACCGTCACCGGATCGAGAAGCTGGATATTCGCCCGGCCGGTGCGCAGGCCCGACAGATCGCCCTTCAGCGATTCGACGGCGCCCGCCATGCGGCGTTCGAGGTCGGCCTTGTCATATTGAGCCATTTTCTTTCAGCGCTCCTGATTTTGCACGATCGTCGCCACACCGTCGCCGGCCAGCACCTTCGCCAGATTGCCGGTTTCGCGGATGTTGAACACGACGATGGGAATATTGTTTTCGCGGCAAAGGGCAATGGCGCTCGCGTCCATGACCTTCAGATTGTCGTTCAGCACCTGGTCGAAGCTGATCGCTTCATAGCGGGCCGCATCCGGCACCTTCTTGGGATCGGCATTGTAGATGCCGTCGACGCTGGTCCCCTTGAACAGGGCGTCGCAATCCATTTCGGCCGCCCGCAGCGCCGCCGTGGTGTCCGTGGTGAAGAAGGGGCTGCCGGTGCCCGCCGCGAAGATGACGATCCGTCCCTTCTCCATATGCCGCACCGCCTTGCGCCGGATATAGGGTTCGCAGACCGACGCCATCGGAATGGCGGACTGGACGCGCGTGTCGTAGCCCAGCTTTTCCAGCGCATTCTGCACCGCCAGCGCGTTCATGACGGTGGCGAGCATGCCCATATAGTCGGCGCTCGCCCGGTCGAAGCCCTTGGCGGCGCCCGCCAGACCCCGGAAGATATTGCCGCCGCCGACGACGACGCACAGTTCGAAGCCCGCATCCTTGGCCGCCGCGATCTCGCCCGCGACGCGGTTCACCGTCTCCGGCTCTATGCCGAACTGCCCCTGCCCCATCAGCACTTCGCCCGAAAGTTTCAGCAGGATGCGCTTGAAGGCTGGGCGAGACATGCGGGGCAATATTCCTTTTATATTCGGGCAAGGAAATGGCGCGCACCTTAAGCAGCGCGCGCCATTATGGGAAGCGGGGTTTTAAGTCCTGAACTTCCTTAGCGTTCGCTTCCGGCTTGTCGAGCGGCCTCAGCCTCCCGACACCGCCCGAAGCGAACCGTCTATCGGATCAGACGCCCGCGGCCGCAGCCACTTCGGCGGCGAAGTCGCTCGTTTCCTTCTCGATGCCTTCGCCGAGCTGGAAGCGGACATAGTTTTTCAGCGTGATCGACGCGCCGGCTTCCTTCGCCGCCTTGGCGACGACATCGGCGACCGGGGTCTTGTTGTCCATCACGAAGAGCTGGCTGAGCAGGGCCTGCTCCTTGGCGAACTTGGCGACCGCGCCGTCGACCATCTTGGCGACGATCTCGGCGGGCTTGCCCGATTCGGCGGCCTTTTCGGCGGCGATGGCGCGCTCGCGCTCCAGCAGGGCGGGATCGATGTCGGCGGCCGACAGGGCCAGCGGGAAGGCGGCGGCGATATGCATCGCGATCTGCTTGCCCAGCGGCTCCAGAACGTCGGCCGGGGCGTCGCCCTCCAGCGCGACCAGAACGCCGATCTTGCCCAGGCCCGGAGCGGCGGCGTTGTGGACATAGGGAACGACCACGCCCTGGCTCACCTCGACCTGGCCGACGCGGCGCAGGGTCTGGTTCTCGCCGATGGTGGCGATGTTGGCGACCAGCTTTTCAGCGACGGTGCCGCCCGACGGATAGGCGGCGCTCGACAGCGCTTCGGCATCGGCCACGCCCTGTTCCAGCGCGATGGCCGACACGGTGCGGACGAAATCCTGGAACTGGTCGTTCTTGGCGACGAAGTCGGTTTCGCTGTTCACCTCGACGGCGACGCCCTTGGTCCCGGCGACGGCCACGCCGACCAGGCCCTCGGCTGCGGTGCGGCTGGACTTCTTCTGCGCGGCGGCCAGGCCCTTGGCGCGCAGCCAGTCGGTCGCGGCCTCGATATCGCCATTGGCTTCGGTGAGCGCCTTCTTGCAATCCATCATGCCCGCGCCCGAACGGTCGCGCAGTTCCTTGACGGCGGCAGCGGTAATTTCGGCCATGTTTCGGCTCCTAAATGTTTCGGATGGTTCAAATATGCGGGAGGGCGCATCTCCGGAAGAGTGCGCCCTACGCCGTCAATCTTTCAGTTCGAAGTCTCCGTTTCCCGTCTCCGTCCGCCCTGGGGGCCGCGCCTCTTCAAAAGAAGAGGAGGGCTTCGACAGGCTCAGCCCAAACGGAAAAGGAAATATCAGGCTTCGACAACGACCTCTTCAGCGGCGGGCTCGTCCAGAGCGCCGAGGTCGACGCCCGAAGCCTGCTGCGCGCCGCGGTTGCCCTTGGTGGCGGCGGCGGCGATGGCGTCGCAATAGAGGCGGATGGCGCGGCTGGCGTCATCGTTCGCCGGAACCGGGAAGGCGATGCCGTCGGGCGAGACGTTCGAATCGAGGATTGCGACGACCGGAATGCCCAGCGTGTTGGCTTCCTTGATCGCCAGTTCTTCCTTGTTGGCGTCGATCACGAACATGACGTCGGGAATGCCGTTCATGTCGCGGATGCCGCCCAGCGACAGTTCCAGCTTCTCGCGCTCGCGAGTCATCTGGAGCACTTCCTTCTTCGTGAAGCCGTGGGTGTCGCCCGACAGCTTCTCTTCCAGGGTCTTCAGGCGCTTGATCGAACCGGAAATGGTCTTCCAGTTGGTGAGCATGCCGCCCAGCCAGCGATGGTTGACGAAATGCTGGCCCGACTTGCGGGCGGCTTCGGCGATGGGATCCTGCGCCTGGCGCTTGGTGCCGACGAACAGCACCTTGCCGCCGGCGGCGACGGTCGCGGAGACGAAGTCCAGCGCGCGGCCGAACAGCGGCACGGTCTGCGACAGGTCAAGGATGTGGATGCCGTTGCGCTCGCCGAAGATGTACGGCTTCATGCGCGGGTTCCAGCGGTGGGTCTGGTGGCCGAAATGGGCGCCAGCCTCGATCAATTGGTGCATGGTGACGACAGGTGCCGCCATAATATTTCTCCTTCCGGTTTGACCTCTGGGAATCAGGAACTGGGCGTCACGCCGCAGCACCGGATATGTCGATTCCCATGTGGAATGGGCGCGCCTTTAGCGGGCCGGGAAAAGCAATGCAAGGGGTTGACTTGCCGTTCCGGATGGAACATAAGGAGAACATCGGGAACAAACAGCGGATTCACGCGGTTTGCGCTGGGTATAGTGAACCATGCCGTGAAAATGGCAAGACAGAAAGTGATCTGCTTATGTTCGCACTGGTCGCAGCATTTGTTTTCATCGGATCGTTCCTGCTGGCGGCGGGAACCATCGTCGGCATGCTGATGCTCTATCATGACAAGATGGTCGCGGCGCTGACGTTCGAACCCATCCCGCGGGAGGCGCCGGTCTATCGCCTGCGGATCAGCCGCCGGCGCGCCGCCCCTTCGACGCGGCGGGAGGTTCCGGTGCTGGCCGCCGCCCTGGCTGCCTGAAGATCAGGCCGTCCCCTCGCCTGCCCGCTGCCGCCGCACCCTGGCGTAGGAGAGCATGCCGAAGGGGATGAGGGCGAGGTAGAAGGCGCACAGGGCCAGCAGCGTCAGCCAGGGATCGGTGATCAGCAGCGCGGCCAGCAATCCGGCGAGGGCAATCGCCTCCAGCCTGATGCGCTTGCGCAGGCGCAGCGCCGACCAGCTATAGGTCGCGATGTTGGAGATCATCAGGAAGGCGGTGAAACCGGCCCAGGGCGCCACCACATACCATGCGCGGAACAGCGGCTCGCCCGTCACCAGCCAGAGATAGAGCGGCACGAAGGCCAGCCCGGCCCCGGCGGGCGCGGGAACGCCGGTCAGGAAGCCGGCCGATTTATGCGGCTGTACGTCCGCATCGATATTGGCGTTGAACCGCGCCAGCCGCAGCGCGCAGGACAGGGCATGGGCCAGCGCGAAGATCCAGCCGAATTTCGGCATGGCGTGGAGCGACCAGAGATAGAGCACCAATGCAGGCGCCACGCCGAAAGCGATGGAGTCCGACAGCGAATCCAGTTCCGCGCCGAAGCGGCTCTCGCCCCGCAGCAGCCGGGCGATGCGGCCGTCCAGCCCGTCCAGCACCCCGGCGATCAGGATGGAGAGCACGGCCCTCTCCCACTCCCCTGAAATGCCGTAGCGCACGCCCGTCAGGCCGAAGCACAGCGCCATCGCCGTCACGGCGTTGGGCGCCACCATCCGCAGGGTGATCCCCCGGCGCAGGCCTCGCGGAATGGCGCGCCGCCGTCGCATTATTGCTGAATCCCCGAAATCACCCGCATGTCGCCCATCTGGCCCAGGATCGTCTCGCCCGCGACGGTGCGCTGGCCCAGAACGACGCGGGGCGCGGTTCCGGCGGGCAGATAGACGTCGACCCGGCTGCCGAAGCGGATCAGGCCGATGCGCTGCCCGGCGGCGACCATGTCGCCCGGCTTCACGAAGGGCACGATCCGCCGCGCCACAAGGCCCGCGATCTGGGTGAAGCCAATGCGCACGCCGTCATGCCGTTCGACCAGGATATGCTGCCGCTCATTATCCTCGCTCGCCTTGTCGAGGTCGGCGTTCAGGAACTTGCCGGAAATATAGACGACCGACTTCACCGTCCCGCCGATGGGCGTGCGGTTGATGTGCACGTCGAACACGCTCATGAAGATCGACACCCGGATCATCGGCTGGTCGCCCAGGCCGTCCGGCCCCGCCATCTCGCGCGGCGGCGGCACCCGCTGGATCAGCGTCACCAGCCCGTCTGCGGGCGCGACGATGGCGCGCTCGTCCTGCGGCACGGCGCGGACCGGATCGCGGAAGAAGGCCAGCACCCAGATCGTCACCATCACCATCAGCCAGCCGAGCACTTCCCAGCCGACCAGGAACAGCAGCGCCGTGATGGCGGCCGCGATCAGGCCGAATTTCACCCCCTCCGGATGCACCGAAGGGAAGCGCCATTTCACATTGCCGCCCAGCGCGACGGTCAGTTCGTCATTTTCCATGGCATCGTCTTTAGGCACAGTCGGTTGGAGTGACAACGTCCGATGCTGGCGGGAGGGTCATGAAATGATCCTGACCCAAGCGAGGGGGCATCCGGTCGAGACCTATAGTTGCTCCTGCTTCGCAAGAGCAGGGAAGTTGGGGCCAAGACTGCTCATTTCCGGTCGAATCCGCACACAGCCGGTTGAACATTGCCGCCGCTTTGCCTAGTGCGGACCCAAATTCCACCCGAACGAAGAAAGCGGAACAGGCGCTATGGCTAAGATCAAGGTGAAGAACCCCGTCGTGGAGATCGACGGCGACGAAATGACGCGGATCATCTGGCAGTGGATTCGCGAGCGCCTCATCCTCCCCTATCTCGACATCGACCTCAAATATTATGACCTGGGCGTCGAGAAGCGCGACGAGACCAACGACCAGATCACCATCGATTCCGCCAACGCGATCAAGGAGCATGGCGTCGGCGTGAAGTGCGCCACCATCACCCCGGACGAAGCCCGCGTCGAGGAATTCGGCCTGAAGGAAATGTGGAAGTCGCCCAACGGCACCATCCGCAACATCCTGGGCGGCGTGGTGTTCCGCGAACCCATCGTGATCCGCAACGTGCCCCGCTTGGTCCCCGGCTGGACCGACCCGATCGTCATCGGCCGCCACGCCTTCGGCGACCAATATCGCGCCACCGACTTCCTGGTCCCCGGCCCCGGCAAGCTGCGCATGGTGTGGGACGGCGCCAATGGCGAGAAGATCGAGAAGGACGTCTTCAACTTCCCCAGCTCCGGCGTCGCCATGGGCATGTACAATCTGGACGATTCGATCCGGGATTTCGCCCGCGCCAGCATGAACTATGCGCTGGGCCGGGGCTGGCCGCTGTATCTTTCGACCAAGAACACCATCCTCAAGGCCTATGACGGCCGCTTCAAGGATCTGTTCCAGGAAGTGTTCGACAATGAATTCGCCGACCAGTTCAAGGCGGTGGGCGCGGTGTACGAACATCGCCTGATCGACGACATGGTCGCGTCCGCCCTGAAGTGGAGCGGCAAGTTCGTCTGGGCCTGCAAGAATTACGATGGCGACGTCCAGTCGGACACGGTGGCGCAGGGCTTCGGCTCGCTGGGCCTCATGACCTCCGTCTTGCTCTCGCCCGACGGCAAGACGGTCGAGGCCGAAGCCGCGCACGGCACCGTCACCCGCCACTACCGCCAGCACCAGCAGGGCAAGGCGACCTCGACCAACCCGATCGCCTCGATCTTCGCCTGGACACAGGGCCTTTCCTATCGCGGCAAGTTCGACGAGACGCCGGAAGTCACCAAATTCGCCGAAACGCTGGAGAAGGTCTGCGTCGAAACCGTCGAAAGCGGCGCGATGACCAAGGATCTGGCCCTGCTGATCGGTCCGGAACAGGCGTGGATGACCACCGAGCAGTTCTTCGAGGCAATCCGCGTGAACCTGGAAGAAGCCATGGGCAAGTGGAACTGATTTGATCGGAACCGATCCGCTGTTGTGCGGTTCAATTCGGTAACGGAACGAGGCGGCGCCGCATCCCGGCGCCGCCTTTTTCATATCCGGGCAAACCGCCCTCCCGTTCGTTTCGAGCGAAGTCGAGAAACGTTTTGCGTATGACGTTTCTCGACTTCGCTCGAAACGAACGGCGATCAGGCGATTATATGGATATGCAGCAGGAGGCGACCAGATGACGACGACGGCCAAGAAGCGCCTGGAGGTTCGGGCGGCGGTCCCGGCAGACGTGCGCGGCATCCAGCGGCTGATCGCCCGCGTCTATCCCGGAATGCCCAATTATTCGCTGGCGACGCTGCGCGGCCAGATCAACAATTTCCCGACCGGCTGCTTCGTCGCCCTCTATGACAACAAAATCGTGGGCTATTGCGCGACCATGCGGGTCAGCAAGAGCATGGCCTTTTCCGCCCATGACTGGGAGGAGATCACCGCCAACGGCTTCGGCACGCGGCACAGCGCGGCGGGCGAGTGGCTCTATGGCTATGAGATGGCCGTAGACCCGAAGCTGCGCGGGCTGCGGATCGGACAGCGCCTCTATGACGAGCGCAAGGAGTTGGCCGAGGAACTGGACCTGCACGGCATCGTCATCGCGGGGCGCATGCCCGGCTATGCCCGCGCCCGGCGGCGCGTCGACGGCCCGGCCGATTATCTGGACAAGGTGGTGCACGGCAAGCTGCGCGACCAGGTGATCAGCTTCCAGCTCAAGAACCAGTTTGAGCCGCTGGGGGTGCTGGAAAATTACCTGCCGGAGGACAGGCAGTCCGACGGGCACGCGGCCCATCTGGTCTGGCGCAATCCCTATGTCGATCCCGACGAAGCGCCGGAAATGCGGGTGCCGCGCGGGGTGGAGAGCGTCCGCCTCGCCACCTGCCAGTTGCAGGCCCGCGCCGTGCAGGATTTCGACGAATTCATCCGCAACATCGAATATTTCGTCGACGTCGCGGCGGATTATCGGTCGGACTTCATCGTCTTTCCCGAACTCTTCACCCTGCCGCTGCTTTCCTACGAAACGAAGAAGCTTTCACCGGCGGAGGCCATCGACAGGCTGACCGGCTATACCCCGCGCCTGACCCGCGAACTGGAGCGGATGGCGCTGGAATATAATATCAACATCATCGGCGGTTCCCACCCGACGCGGGCCGAGGATGGCGACATTCAGAACATCGCCTATGTCGCCCTGCGCGACGGATCGCTGCACACGCAGGAGAAGATCCACCCGACGCCCAACGAGGCCTTCTGGTGGAACATCAAGGGCGGGGATTCGCTGGACGTGATCCAGACGGACTGCGGGCCGATCGGCGTGCTGATCTGCTATGACAGCGAGTTTCCGGAACTGGCGCGGCGGCTGGTGGATCAGGGGGCGCGGATCATCTTCGTGCCCTTCTGCACCGACTCGCGGCTGGGTTATATGCGCGTGCGCTATTGCGCGCAGGCGCGGGCGATCGAGAATCAATGCTATGTCGTGATGTCGGGCAATGTCGGCAACCTGCCGAACGTCGACAATATGGACATTCAATATGCCCAGAGCGCGATATTGACGCCCTGCGACCTGCCCTTCGCGCGGGACGGGATCGCCGCGGAATCGACGGAGAATGTCGAGACGCTGACCATGGCGGACGTGAACCTGGCCGACCTGAGCTGGGCACGGGCGGAGGGCACGGTGCGCAACCTGCGCGACCGGCGGTTCGACCTCTATCATATCGACTGGGACAGCAATCCCGACCATGCCCATGCGCCGAGCGGGGGGCCGGTGCCGGCGGGTGGGCATAATGCGCCTGGGGGCGGGTGATGGGTGGATTGCCGACTTTTCTAATCCTCCCCATCGGTAGATGGGGAGGGGGACCGCGCGAAGCGTGGTGGAGGGGAATGGGGCGTGACCTCCGGCGCCCTGCGGGCGCTCCCCTCCACCACTCGCTCCGCGAGCGGTCCCCCTCCCCACGCTTCGCGTAGGGAGGATTTAAGCCAACCCCCTCACTCTACCGTGACGGACTTGGCGAGGTTTCTTGGTTGGTCGACGTCGGTGCCCTTGGCCACCGCCACATGATAGGCCAGCAACTGCACCGGCACGGCGTAGACCATCGGCGCGATCAGCGGGTGGACCTTGGGCATGGTGATCGTCGCCATGCAGCCCTCCCCCGCCGCCTGCACGCCGTCATAGTCGGAGATCAGCACCACCTTGCCGCCGCGCGCCTGCACTTCCTGCATGTTGCTGACCGTCTTTTCGAACAGCGGCCCGCTGGGCGCCAGCACGATCACCGGCACCTTGTCGTCGATCAGCGCGATGGGGCCGTGCTTCATCTCGCCCGCGGCATAGCCCTCAGCATGGATATAGCTGATTTCCTTGAGTTTCAGCGCCCCTTCCAGCGCCAGCGGATAGTCCGGCCCGCGCCCCAGATAGAGCACGTCCCGCGCCCCCGCGATCAGGTGCGCCATCCCCTCGATGGATTCGTCATAGGCCAGCGCGCCGTTGAGCGCGGCGGGCGCTTCGGACAGGTGGCGGACCAGTTCCTTCTCCGCCTTCGCGTCCAGCCGCCCCTTGGCCCGCGCCAGGTTCGCCGCGAAGGCCGCCAGCACCGCTAGCTGGCAGGTGAAGGCCTTGGTCGAGGCGACGCCGATTTCCGGCCCGGCATTGGTCGGCAGCAGCAGATCCGCCTCCCGCGCCATGGTGCTGGTGGGGACGTTGACGACGGCGGCGATCTTCTGCCCCTCGGCGCGGGCATGGCGCAGCGCGGCCAGCGTGTCGGCGGTCTCGCCCGACTGGCTGATGACGATCATCAGGCCGCCCTCCTCCATCACCGGGGCGCGGTAGCGGAATTCGCTGGCCACATCGATGTCGACGGGGACGCGGGCGAACTGTTCGAACCAATATTTGGCGACCATGCCCGCATAATAGCTGGTGCCGCAGGCGACGATGGTGACGCGGCGGATCGACCCCAGGTCGAAATCCGGGATCGGCAGCGACACCTGATCCTCCATCCGGCGCAGATAGGAACGCAGGGTCTGGGCCACGACCACCGGCTGCTCGTAGATTTCCTTGAGCATATAGTGGCGGTGATTGCCCTTGGAGATCAGCTCGCCGGTCACGCCGCTGATGGTGACGGGGCGTTCGACCGGGTTGTTGTCCCGGTCGAAAATCTCCGCGCCGTCGCGAGTGATGACGACCCAGTCGCCTTCCTCCAGATAGGCGATGCGCTGGGTCAGCGGGGCTAGAGCAAGTGCATCCGAGCCGAGATAGGTCTCCCCCTCGCCATAGCCGACCACCAGCGGCGAACCCAGGCGCGCGCCGATGAGGATTTCCGGATGGCTGCGGAACAGGATCGCCAGCGCGAAGGCGCCGTGCAGGCGGGGCAGCACCTGCGCCACCGCGTCCTTCGGGGATGCGCCCTGCTCCACCAGTTCGCTCACCAGATGGGCGACGACCTCCGTATCGGTCTGGCTGTCGAATACGCGGCCCCGCGCCGTCAGTTCCTCGCGCAGCGGCTTGAAATTCTCTATGATGCCGTTGTGGACCAGCGCCACTTCCTTCGTGGCGTGGGGGTGGGCGTTGCTGGTCGTCGGCGCGCCATGGGTGGCCCAGCGGGTATGGGCGATGCCGGTGGTGCCGGGCAGGGGCGCGGCCTCCAGTTCCTTCACCAGATTGGCGAGCTTCCCCTCCGCCCGGCGTCGGTCGATCCGGCCGTCATGGACGGTGGCGACGCCCGCGCTGTCATAGCCGCGATATTCGAGGCGCTTCAGGCCCTCGACCAGCCGCTCCGCCACGTCGTCCTTGCCGATGATTCCGATGATGCCGCACATGGATAGTCAGTCCCAAAGCCCGTGAAAACTCTATGCTTATGCCGCCTATGCCACGATCATGCGGCAGGCGACAGGGGTACCGCATCAACGTGGACGAATATTAACCAGCCACACATCCGGGGGCGCAAGCATGCGGATCGGCAGGCCGCTGGTGCCAAGCCCCGCCGACACGACCAGGGTCCGCTGCCCTTCCCGATATGCGCCGCAGGCATAGCGGGTGCCGTAGCGCGAGGGCACATAGACGATGCCCGCGAAGGGCAAGGCCACCTGCCCGCAATGGGTGTGCCCCACCAGCGTCAGCATCGGCCGGTCGGGCAGCAGCGGAAAAGCGTCCGGCCCATGGGACAGCATCAGCGGCGCGCCGCCCAGCGCCTGCATCGCGTCCAGCGTTTTGGGGATGTCGGGTTGCCCGGTGTAGATGTCGCGCAGTCCGCCGATGGCCAGCGGTCCCCGCCGCACCGCCCGATTGTCGAGCAGGCGGATGCCGATCCGGGCGAACAGAGTGCCCCATTGGCGGCGGCTGATCCCCGTATGCTTGCGCGCGTCATGATTGCCCAGCACCGCCACCACGCCCAGCGGGGCGCGCAGGGCGGCGAAGGGGGCGATGCTCTGCGCCGGGTCATAGGTCGCGCCGCCCTTGTCGTCGCCGATATAGTCGCCGCCCAGCAGGATCAGGTCGGGCCGGAGGCCGTTCACCAAGGCGACGATGCGCGCCATTCGCTCCGGGCTGTTGTCGGGACCGGACAAATGGCTGTCGGTCAGCAGCGCCACCGTCACCGGGCGGCGCGGCGCATCCGCCGGAAAGGGCAGCGCGACGTCCAGCCGCCGCACGACCGGCATCGCCCGCGCATTGGCGAAGAGCCAGGCGGCCGTTCCCACCATGAGGAGCGAAAGGACCAGCAGCGCGGTCAACCAGCGCCGCCTTCGGAAGAAGGCCGTCACTTGGCGGCTTTGCGCGCCTGCATCCGCGCCCGGAAGCGGGCCGCCCAGCCGGGTTTCGCCTCCTGCTTCGGCCGGACGAGGCAGAGCGCGTCGGCCTCCACCGCCTGCGTCACTACGCTGCCCGCCGCGACGATGGCGCCGTCGCCGATCTTCACCGGCGCGACCAGCGCGCTGTTGGAGCCGATGAAGGCGCCCGCGCCGATCTCCGTCCGATATTTGAAGAAGCCGTCATAATTGCAGGTGATGGTGCCCGCGCCGATATTGGCCCCCGCCCCTATGCTGGCGTCGCCGATATAGGACAGGTGGTTGGCCTTGGCGCCCTCGCCCAGTTCGGCCTTCTTCACCTCGACGAAATTGCCGACCTTGGCCTTGGCGCCGATCTTCGCGCCGGGGCGCAGCCGGGCATAGGGGCCGATGTCCGCGCCCTTGCCCACGGTCGCGCCCTCCAGATGGGAGAAGGCGTGGATGGTCGCGTCGTCCGCCACGCTGACGCCGGGGCCGAAGACGACATGGGGTTCTATCGTCACGTCGCGGCCCAGCAGCGTGTCATGCGCGAAGAACACGGTTTCCGGCGCGATCAGCGTTGCGCCATCGCGCATCGCTTCCGCCCGGCGGCGGTCCTGCCAGACGGCCTCCACCCCCGCCAGTTCGGCGCGGCTGTTGACGCCCGCCACTTCCCACGCCTCCGCCTCTATCACCGCGCTCTGCGCGCCGGGCAGCATGACGATGTCGGGCAGATAATATTCGCCCGCCGCATTGTCGTTGCCGATCCGGTCGAGCAGCACGAACAGGTCGGTGGAGCGCACCGCCATCAGCCCGGAATTGCAGAGCGTCACCGCCCGCTCCTCCGCATTGGCGTCCTTATATTCGACCATCTTTTCGATCACGCCCTGGTCGCGGGCGATGATCCGGCCATAGGCGGCGGCATCTTCCGGCCGGAAGCCCAGCACCACGGCGCGCGGCTCGTCGCCCCAGTTCAGGCGGTCCAGCATGCTCCGCAGCGTTTCGGCGCGCACCAGCGGCACGTCGCCATAGAGGATCAATATGTCGCCCGCAAAACCGGCCAGCGCGTCATGCGCCTGCGCCACGGCATGGCCGGTGCCCAATTGCTGTTCCTGCACGGCGATGACGGCGCCGCTGCCCTCCACCGCCCTTTCCACCTGTTCGCGCCCGGCGCCGACCACCACGACCTGCCGTTCGGGCTGCAGCTCCGCCACGCTGGCGAGCAGGTGGAGCAGCATCGGCCGCCCCGCAATCGGGTGCAGAACCTTGTGTCTGGCCGACTTCATGCGCGTGCCCTGCCCGGCGGCAAGGATGATCACGGCCACGGGGCGAGCGGGGGAGCGGCTGGAGGTCACGGGGGCATCTTTCACGAAAGGGCCAAGAATCTGAGCGCTCTCTGCCATGTTTGACTTGCCTTTGCCACTACCCAGGCGGCATGAGCCGGGCATGGTTTCCATTCCCTTCGACATTGTCGGCTTCGACCTTGACGGCACCCTGCTCGACACCAGCGGCGATCTGGCGGCGGCGGTCAATTACGCCATCGCCACTGACGGGCGGCCGCCCTTTCCGGTCGAGGCGATCCGTCCCTTCGTCGGCAAGGGAGCGAAGGTGATGCTCCAGCGGGCGCTGGACGCTTCGGGCGGCTATGACGAGGCGATGCTGGAAAGGATGCTGCCGATCCTGCTGGACTATTATGAGCAGAATCTGGCGATCCATTCCCTGCCCTATCCCGGCCTGATCGCGGCGATGGACGCGCTGGCGGCGGCGGGCGTGAAGCTGGCCATCTGCACCAACAAGGCGGAGCGTTTCACCATTCCGCTGCTGCACCAGATCGGCCTGTCCGACCGTTTCGCCAGCGTCGTCGGCGGCGACACGGTGGGCATCGCCAAGCCCGATCCCGCGCCGATCCACGCCATGATCGAGCGGGCGGGCGGCGGGCGGACGATCTTCCTGGGGGACACGATCAACGACATCGCCGGGGCGCGCAATGCGGGCATCCCCAGCATCGCCGTCAGCTTCGGCTTCCTCGACGGGCCGGTGGAGGAACTGGAGGCGGACGCCGTCATTCACCATTATGACGATCTGGTGCCATTGCTGGGACGTTGGGCGGCATGACGTTGCGGCTGGAACGGGAGGGCGCGGTCGCCACGCTGCTGATCGACCGGCCCCGGCAGCATAATGCCATGAACCAAGCGATGTGGGAGCAATTGCCGCGTCTGGTGCAGGAGGCGATAGCGGACGAGGCGATCCGCGTGCTGATCCTGACGTCGGCGACGCCCGGCCTGTTCTGCGCGGGGGCGGACATCCACGAATTTGCGCGCTGTTCGGGGGATGAGGAATGGCGCGTCGCCAACCAGGCCGCGATCCGCGCCACCCAATATGCCCTGGCCCATGCCGAAAAGCCGGTGATCGCGGCGATAGAGGGGGACGCGGTGGGCGGCGGATGCGGGCTGGCCATCGCCTGCGACCTGCGCATCGCCTCCCCCGCCGCCCGGCTGGGCATCACGCCGGCCAAGCTGGGGATCGTCTATGGGCTGTTCGACACCAAGCTGCTGGTCGACCTGGTCGGACCGGCGCGAGCCAAGCGCATATTGTTCACCGCCGCGCTGCACGATGCGCGGGACGCGCTGGCCATCGGCCTGATCGACCAGATCTCGCCTGCTCCGCTGGAGGCGGCAAAGGAACTGGCCCATGCGATGGCGGCCAATGCCCAGCATTCGATCCGTTCGTCGAAGGCGATCATCCGCCGCATCCTGGATGGGCAGGCGGACGACGACGAGGAAACGCTGGCCATGTTCCGGGACGCCTTCACCCTGCCCGACTTCCGGGAGGGCGTGCAGGCCTTCCGCGACAAGCGTCGTCCCTGCTTCTGACCCGCTCGCCGCAGCTTCATCCATATCGGATGAACATCTCACCCGATATGGAAGTATTTGTTAAGGATCGGCTTTTACCCGTCGCCCCATAGGGACGCCGCGCCGGATCGCCCCCGAAAAGAGGAACAGGCACAATAAGCGTGGGAGAAAATTTCGCCTTCTTCCTGCCCGTCATGATGGCAAGTTTCGGCGTGGTTTTCGCCTTCGTCTGGACCCTGGGCATAAGGGCGGCCGGATATTGGAGCGCCGCCTATCTCTGCGTAGCGGGCGGCTTTGCGGTGCCGGCGGGATTCGCGCTGCTGCCGACGCCCCTTTGGGGCTTTGTGGCGGATTTGCTGTTCGCCAGCGGATTCCTGCTGTTCAGCCAGGCCCTTCTGGAACGCTGGCGACCCAACTGGCTGCTGCGGGCGCGGATCGCGATCTGGGCGCTGTCCGTGCTGCTGTGCGCCATGTCCCTCCTGCTGGACAACCTGCCCTTCGAACTGGTGTCGTCCGATTTCGGCTGCTTCCTGCTGATCGGCCTGCCGCTGATCGCCGGCAGGGATCGCCTGGACAACTGGTCGGACGGCACCCTGTTCGGCGCGGCGGCTTTGGTCGCGCTGGACAATCTGATGCGCGGCAGCACCGTGCCGCTGACGCTGTCGAGCGATAGTTTCCTGAACAGCGACTATGCCTTTCTGATGCAGGCGCTGGCCTGCGTGCTTGGCCTGTTCCTGGCCTTGGCGGCGCTTGCGGCGAACATGCTCGACCTGCTCGCCCACTATCGGCGCGACGCGCTGCACGATCCCCTTTCCGGCCTGCTCAACCGCCGCGGCTTTGACGACGCCATCGGCCAAAGAACGCGCAAGCTGCCGACGCAGGGCAGCCTGATCGTCTGCGACATCGATCATTTCAAGACGATCAACGATGCCCACGGCCATGCGCTGGGCGACCGCGTGATCGTCGCGCTGGCGCGGATATTGATGGAGTTCGCGCCCGCCGACGCCATCACGGCGCGCTTCGGCGGGGAGGAATTCATAATGTTCCTGCCCGACGCCGATGCGGCCCGGGCCGCCACGACCGCCAACGACATTCGGGAGAGCGTCGCGCGGGAGGTCGCCAGCCAACTCGGCCTTTCGCGTCCCCTTACCGCCAGTTTCGGATTGTCGGCCGTCCAGCCCGGCGATGCCGCGATCCACGACGCCATCGCGCGAGCGGATGCGGCCCTCTATGAAGCCAAGATGCATGGCCGCAATCGGGTTTGCGTAAGGCGGGCGCTCGCCGTGCCGGATGCGCCCGCCGCCATCCTGAAGTCCCGCGCCCGGAGCGGATAGCGCTTCCCCCGTTCAGGCCGAAACGTGTTCCTGCGAAGGCAGGAACCCAGTCCAGACGCCGGAACTGGATTCCCGCCTTCGCAGGAATAAGCTGTGCTTCAATTAACCGGCATAACCTCCAGGCAACGCTCCAATCATCCATAACGTCATGAAAAAGGCCGCCCCGAAGGACGGCCTCTTCATTGTCGCGATCTCATTCCCGCGCAGGGCGGGAAGGGATCATATATGGATGGGCTTGCCGGTCACGGCCATGGCCGCTTCCTTGATCGCCTCGCTGTGCGTCGGATGGGCGTGGCAGGTATAGGCAATGTCCTCGCTCGAAGCGCCGAACTCCATCGCCTGCGCCGCCTGGGCGATCATAGTGCCCGCGACCGTGGCGATGATCCAGACGCCCAGCACCTTGTCGGTCTCCGCATCGGCGATGATCTTCACGAAGCCGTCCGGCTCATGATTGGTCTTGGCGCGGCTGTTCGCCAGCATCGGGAATTTGCCGACCTTGATCGCGCCCTTTTCCTTGGCGGCCTCTTCGGTCAGGCCGACGCCCGCGATTTCCGGCTTGGTGTAGACCACCGACGGGATCACGTCATGGTTCACGATGCCGGTCAGGCCCGCGATATTCTCCGCGACGGCGATGCCCTCATCTTCGGCCTTGTGCGCCAGCATCGGGCCGGGGATGACGTCGCCAATGGCCCAGACGCCCGGAACCTTGGTCGCGAAGTCATGATCGGTCTCGATCTGGCCGCGGGCGTTGAGTTCCAGGCCGATCTTGTCGAGACCCAGCCCTTCCGTGTTCGGACGGCGGCCGATGGACACCAGCACGACATCGGCCTCGATCTTCTCGGCCGCGCCGCCGGCGGCGGGTTCGACGGTCAGGGTCACGCCCTTCTTGCCGACTTCCGCGCCCGTGACCTTGGTGCCGAGCTTGTACTCGAAGCCCTGCTTCTTGAAGATCTTGTTCGCTTCCTTGCGGACTTCGCCGTCCATGCCGGGCAGGATCTGGTCGAGATATTCGACCACCGTGACCTTGGCGCCCACGCGCCGCCATACCGAGCCCAGTTCCAGGCCGATGACGCCACCGCCGACGACCACCAGATGGCCCGGCACCTTGTCCAGTTCCAGCGCGCCGGTCGAATCGACGATCCTGCCGCCTTCATTGTCGACCTGCACGCCCGACAGCGGCGTCACCGACGATCCGGTGGCGATGACGATATTCTTCGCGGTGACGGTCTTGCCCGCGACCTGCACGGTATTGGCGCCGGTGAATGTCGCCAGCCCCTTCAGCCAGTCGACCTTGTTCTTCTTGAACAGGAATTCGACGCCGCCGGTCAGGCCCTTCACCGCATCCTTGCGCTGGCCCTGCATGGTGTCGAGGTCCAGGCTCATCTTGTCGATCTTCACGCCCAGCTTGGCGAGCGCGCCGTTCGCGGCTTCCTCATAGAGTTCCGAGGCGTGCAGCAGCGCCTTGGACGGGATGCAGCCGACATTGAGGCAGGTGCCGCCCAGCGTCTCCCGGCTTTCGGCGCAGGCGGTCTTGAGGCCAAGCTGCGCGGCGCGGATCGCCGCGACATAGCCGCCCGGACCGGCGCCGATTACCAGAACGTCATAATCGAAGTCTGCCATTTCTCACTCCATTGCCGTGCTCCCGCGAAAGCGGGAGCCCAGGGCGTCGTCAGAACAGCGTTTCGAACAAATCCCGCCATTGTGGATTATCGCGTTCGATCAGCTCGATCTTCCAGGCGCGTTTCCATTTCTTCATCCGCAGTTCGCGATGCCGTGCTTCCTGCAGATCCTCATATGCCTCAAACCAGACCAGCAATTTACAATCATGGTCCTTGGTGAAACCGTCAATCAAGCCGTTGCGATGTTGATATGCCCTGGCCGCCAGATCGCTGGTGACACCCAGATATAAGGTGCCGTTGCGCCTGTTCGCCATAAGATAGACATAGCCGGCTCGCGTAGCGCGTCTCCACCCTGGGCTCCTGCTTCCGCAGGAGCACTGGTCACATCTTTACAGGTCGATCAGCAGGCGGGTCGGATCCTCGATCGCGTTCTTCACCGCAACCAGGAAGGTCACCGCCTCGCGACCGTCGATCAGGCGATGGTCGTAGCTGAGGGCGAGATACATCATCGGGCGGATGACGATCTGGCCGTTGCGGACGACCGGACGGTCCTCGATCCGGTGCAGGCCCAGCACCGCCGACTGCGGCGGGTTGATGATCGGGCTGGACAGCAGCGAGCCGAAGACGCCGCCATTGGAGATGGTGAAGGTGCCGCCCTTCATATCCTCCATGGTCAGCGTGCCTTCCTTGGCCTTCTTGCCGAAATTGCCGATGGTCTTTTCGATCTCGGCTACGCTCAGCGATTCCGCGTTGCGGATGACCGGCACGACCAGGCCGTTCGGGGCCGACACCGCGACCGAAATGTCGGCGAAATCGTTATAGACGATCTCGTCGCCCTCGATCTGCGCGTTGACGCCCGGAATGTCGCGCAGCGCCATGCAGACGGCCTTGGTGAAGAAGCCCATGAAGCCCAGGCGGACGCCATGCTTCTTCTCGAACAGGTCCTTGTACTTCGCCCGCGCCTCGATGACGTTGGTCATGTCCACGTCATTATAGGTGGTGAGCAGCGCCGCGTTGTTCTGCGCTTCCTTGAGCCGCTTGGCGACCGTCTGGCGCAGGCGGGTCATCTTGACGCGTTCCTGCGCGCGGCTGGGAGCGGCGGCCGGAGCGGCGGCGGGAGCGGCGGCCGGGGCCGAAGCGGCGGCCTTGGCGGTGCCCGCGGCGGCGGCGGCGACGACATCGTCCTTGGTCAGGCGGCCGTCCTTGCCCGTGCCCTTGATCTTGCTGGGGTCCAGGCCATGTTCCAGCACCAGGCGGCGGACCGCCGGCGACAGGGTCAGGTTGCCGCCTTCCTCGTCATCGGCCGGAACCGAAGCGGCGGGAGCCGGGGCGGCCGCCTCCGCCTTGGCGGCGGGGGCGGGAGCAGCGGCGGGAGCGGCCGCGGCGGCCGCGCCTTCGTTCACATAGGCCAGCAGCGCGCCGACCTCGACCGTGTCGCCTTCCTTGGCAACGATGTCGCCCAGCACGCCGGCGACAGGCGCGGGCACGTCGACCGCGACCTTGTCGGTTTCAAGGGAGACGATGGGCTCGTCGGCCTTCACCGCCTCGCCGGGCTTCTTCAGCCACTGGCCAACGGTTGCTTCGGTAACGGATTCGCCCAGAGTAGGGACTTTGACTTCGGTAGCCATGAGCTTGTTCAGCCTTTCTTCTGGCGACGGATTTCTTCACGGACGCTGTGACCCAGCGCATCGGCGACGAGGGCGCCCTGTTCGGCGACATGGCGCTTGGCGAGGCCCGTGGCGGGCGACGCCGACGCCTTGCGGCCCGCATAGCGGGCGCGCATCGGCGCCTTGCCGGCGGTGGCCAGCGCTTCCTCGATATAGGGCTCCACGAAGAACCAGGCGCCGTTGTTGCGCGGTTCCTCCTGACACCAGACGACCTCTTCCAGATGCGTCATGCGCTCGATGCGCTTGGCGAGGGCGTCGGTCGCGAACGGGTAGATCTGTTCGATGCGAACGATCTGCACGTCCGTGTCGCCAGCGGCGTCGCGGGCCTCCATCAGGTCGTAGAAGACCTTGCCGGAGCAGAGCACCAGGCGGCGAGTATCCTTGTCGGCCGACCCGTTGGGGTCCGACAGGATGCGCTTGAAGTGCGTTTCGCCCAGGAAGTCCTCCGCCTTGCTGACCGCCAGCTTGTGGCGCAGCAGCGACTTGGGGGCCATGATGATCAGCGGCTTGCGGAAGGGCCGCAGCATCTGGCGGCGCAGGACGTGGAAGTAATTGGCCGGGGTCGTGATGTTCGCGACCTGGATATTCCCTTCCGCGCAAAGCTGGAGATACCGCTCCAGACGCGCCGAACTATGCTCCGGACCCTGCCCTTCATAGCCGTGCGGCAGCAGGCAGACGAGGCCGTTGGAACGCAGCCACTTGGTCTCCGACGAAGCGATATACTGGTCGAAGATGATCTGCGCGCCATTGGCGAAGTCGCCGAACTGCGCTTCCCAGAGCACGAGGCTCTTGGGATCGGCCAGCGCGAAGCCATATTCGAAGCCCAGCACGCCATATTCGGAGAGCGGCGAGTCCAGCACCTCGAACCGGCCGTGCGGCACGGTGGAGAGCGGGATATATTTCGATTCCGTATCCTGGTCGGTCCAGACGGCGTGACGCTGGCTGAAGGTGCCGCGTCCGGAGTCCTGGCCCGACAGGCGGACGCCATAGCCTTCCGACAGCAGCGAACCGAAGGCCAGCGCCTCGCCGGTCGCCCAGTCGAAATTCTCGCCGGACTTGAACATCTCCGCCTTGGCGTCGATCACGCGCTTGAGCGTCTTGTGGACGTTGAGGCCCTCCGGAATCGCGGTCAGCGTCTTGCCCAGGCTGTCAAACAGCTTCTGGCTGATCGCGGACTCCACGCTCTGGCGGGTGGTCTCGGCGTCGGCGGGCTTGTGCAGGCCCGACCAGCGACCGGCGAACCAGTCGGCCTTGTTGGGCTTGTAGCTCTTCGCCGCCTCGAACTCCTCCTCCAGATGATTGACGAAATCGCCCGTCACCTGATTGACGAAATCGTCGTCGACCACGCCTTCGGCCTTCAATCGCGCCGAATAGACGTCGCTGACCGGCGGATGCTGGCGGATCTTCGCGTACATTTGCGGCTGGGTGAAGGACGGCTCGTCGCCTTCATTATGGCCGAAGCGGCGATAGCACCACATGTCGATCACGATGTCGCGATGGAAGGTCTGGCGATATTCCATCGCCAGCTTGCACGCGAAGGTGACGGCTTCCGGATCGTCGCCGTTGATGTGCAGGATCGGCGCCTGCACGCCCTTCGCCACGTCGCTGGGATAGGGCGAGCCGCGGGAGAATTGCGGGCTGGTGGTGAAGCCGATCTGGTTGTTGACGATGAAGTGGATGCAGCCGCCGGTATTGTAGCCGCTGACGCCGGAGAAGCCGAGGCATTCCCAGACGATGCCCTGCCCCGCGAAGGCCGCGTCGCCGTGGATCAGCACGGGCAGCACCTGCTCATGCCTGGTCAGGTCGTCGCGGAAGGTCTGCTGCGCGCGGACCTTGCCCAGCACCACCGGATCGACGGTTTCGAGGTGCGACGGGTTGGGGACCAGCGACATGTGGACCTTGACGCCGTCGAACTCGCGGTCGGTCGAGGTGCCGAGGTGATATTTGACGTCGCCCGAACCGCCGACATCCTCCGGATTGGCGGTGCCGCCGGAAAATTCGTGGAAGATGACGCGGAAGCCCTTGGCCATCACATTGGCCAGCACGTTCAGGCGGCCGCGATGGGCCATGCCGTAGACGATCTCCCGAACGCCCTGCGCGCCGCCATATTTGATGATGGCTTCCAGCGCGGGGATCATCGATTCGCCGCCGTCCAGGCCGAAGCGCTTGGTGCCGACATATTTGCGGCCCAGGAACTTCTCATATTGCTCGGCGTGGATCACCTTGGCCAGGATCGCCCTCTTGCCTTCCGGCGTGAAGTGGATTTCCTTGTCCTTGCCCTCCAGGCGCTCCTGGAGGAAACGGCGTTCCTCCACGTCCGCAATGTGCATATATTCCAGGCCGACATTGCCGCAATAATTGGCGCGCAGGATCGCCACGATCTCGCGCACGGTGGCATATTGCAGGCCCAGCGTGCCGCCCAGATAGACCTTCTTGTCGAGGTCGTTCAGGCCATGATATTCCGGCGTCAGGTCGGCCGGCAGGTCGCGCTGGGTCAGCCCCAGCGGGTCGAGATTGGCGGCCAGATGACCGCGCACGCGATAGGTGCGGATCAGCATCTGGGCGCGGATCGCGTCGTCGGCGGCGCTGACGGCGTCGGCGTCGGAAACCGCCTTGCCATTGGCCTTGGCGGCGGCCTTCACGGCCACCTGCATCTGCGTGGGGTCCAGCGCCCCGGTCAGGTCGTCGGTATCGATCGGCGGCCAGTTGGTGCGCGCCCAGCTCGGTCCGTGCTCGATCTCCCCAACGCCGTCAAAAACTTCCTGGTTCTCGTAACCCATTTCTCTCGTCCCATGCCAACCGCGTGCAGTCGCGGAGCGGGGTAACCGATGGCCGGGGTGCAGCCCGGCCATCGCTTTCGGCCGATCAGCCCTTCAGCACTTCCAGCAGGGTCGTGCCCAGTTCGGACGGGCTGGCGGCTACCTTGATGCCGGCCGCTTCCATCGCGGCGATCTTGCTTTCCGCATCGCCCTTGCCGCCCGACACGATCGCGCCGGCATGGCCCATGCGGCGGCCCGGAGGCGCCGTGCGGCCCGCGATGAAGCCGGCCATCGGCTTCTTGCGGCCCTTCTTTGCTTCGTCGATCAGGAACTGGGCGGCCTGTTCTTCCGCGTCGCCGCCGATTTCGCCGATCATGATGATCGATTCGGTGGCGTCGTCGGCCAGGAACAGTTCCAGCACGTCGATGAAATTGGTGCCGTTGACCGGATCGCCGCCGATGCCGACCGCGGTGGTCTGACCCAGGCCCGCATTGCTGGTCTGGAAAACCGCCTCATAGGTCAGCGTGCCGGAGCGCGACACGACGCCGACGCTGCCCTTGGAAAAGATGTTGCCGGGCATGATGCCGATCTTGCATTCGCCCGGCGTCAGCAGGCCGGGGCAGTTGGGGCCGATCAGGCGCGACTTGCTGCCCGACAGGGCGCGCTTCACCTTCACCATGTCCAGCACCGGAATGCCCTCGGTGATGCAGACGATCAGCGGGATTTCCGCATCGATCGCCTCCAGGATCGAGTCGGCCGCGAACGGCGGCGGGACGTAGATGACCGATGCGTCGGCGCCGGTCTTCGCCTTCGCCTCGGCGACGGTGTCGAACATCGGCAGGCCGATATGCGTCGTGCCGCCCTTGCCGGGCGTGACGCCGCCGACCATCTGCGTGCCATAGGCCAAAGCGGTTTCGGTGTGGAAGGTGCCGGTGGCGCCGGTCATCCCCTGGGTGATGACCTTGGTGTTCTTGTTCACCAGAATGGACATGAGCGTCCCTTCATTGTCTGTGGACGTGGCACTTTGGGTCTAAAGGCGGACCGACCCAGGCTGCGCACTCACCTGGGACGGCCCGGTGCAAGCTCGTGCGGATCAGGCCAGCGAAGGATCGATGCCCTTGCAGGCTTCCAGAAGCTCCTTCACGGCGTCGACCGACACCTGAAGGTTGGCCTTGGCCTCGTCGTCCAGCTCGATCTCAACGACCTGCTCGACGCCGTCCTTGCCGATGATCACGGGCACGCCGACATAGAGGTTATCGACGCCATATTGGCCGGTCAGGTTCGCGGCGCAGGGCAGCAGGCGCTTCTGGTCGAACAGATAGGCCTCCGCCATGGCGATGCCGCTGGTGGCGGGCGCGTAGAAGGCCGATCCGGTCTTCAGCAGGGCGACGATCTCGCCGCCGCCCGAACGGGTGCGCTGCACGATGGCGTCGATGCGTTCCTTGGTCGAACGGCCCTGCTTGATGAGGTCGGGGATGGGGATGCCCGCGACGGTCGAATATTCCACGACCGGAACCATGGTGTCGCCATGGCCGCCCAGCACGAAGCTGTTCACTTCCTTGACCGAAACCTGGAATTCCTCGGCCAGGAAGTGGCTGAAGCGGGCGGAGTCGAGAACGCCCGCCATGCCGACGACCTTGTTGTGCGGCAGGCCGGAAAATTCGCGCAGCGCCCAAACCATCGCGTCCAGCGGGTTGGTGATGCAGATGACGAAGGCGTTGGGGGCGTTGTTCTTGATGCCCTCGCCCACGGCCTTCATGACCTTGAGGTTGATGCCCAGCAGGTCGTCGCGGCTCATGCCCGGCTTGCGGGCGACGCCGGCGGTGACGATGATGACGTCCGCGTCCTTGATGTCGGCATAATCGTTGGTGCCGGTGATCTTGGCGTCGAAGCCTTCGACCGGGCCGCACTGCGACAGGTCGAGCGCCTTGCCCTGCGGCACGCCTTCGACGACGTCGAACAGCACGATATCGCCCAGGCCCTTGAGAGCCGCGAGATGCGCGAGGGTGCCACCGATATTACCAGCGCCGATGAGCGCGATCTTCTTACGGGCCATATGCAATCATCCTCCAAGCCGTAAACCGGAACCGCATGTGCGCTTAGGCCTATCCGGCCGAGGTTTCAACCGCGCAAAAGCCCTCAGGCCAATTTATCTTTGCAATTCATTCGCAGTTGCATTAATGGAGCCGCCGCCTCTGTTGCCCAAGCGCTCCTACCCTGGCGCATGGCCCTTCCCCGCAGCGGCCACCTGCCGCACGCCTCCCTTGACGGGGGCGTGCGGACCCTTTTCGCGAAACCGGATTGCAGGGGAACAAGCGCTTTGGTCCCGTCATCCTGGACCCAATCCATCGCGTGCCGGGGCTATTTCTCGCCGTGGCCCAGCGCCAGATAATCGTCGGACTGCATTTCCATCAGGCGCGACACGGTGCGCTCGAACTCGAACGCGCCATCCCCTTCGGGATAGAGGCGCGCCGGCTCCGCATCGGCGGAGGCGAGCAGCTTCACCTTATATTCGTAGAGCGCGTCGATCAGCGTCACGAACCGGGCCGCCTCGTTGCGCTTCTCCGGCCCCAGCACCGGAATGCCGACGATGATGACGGTATGATATTTGCGCGCGATCGCCAGATAGTCGGGCGCGCCCCGCGCCTCGGCGCAGAGGCGCTTGAAGGAAAAGACCGCCACGCCCTTCAGGCTCTTGGGCACATGGAGCGTGCGGCCGCCCTGGACCTTGATCTCCTCGACCGGCACCTTGGCCCGGTCCTCCACCGGATAGTCGGTCAGGCGGAAAAAGGCCTCCGACAGCGCCCTCGTCGCCTCCGGCCCGTTGGGCGCATGCCATAGCTGCGCATCGCCCAGGCGGTCGAGCCGATAGTCGGTCGGCCCGTTCAGGGTCATGACGTCCAGCTTCGCCTTGATAAGGTCGATGAAGGGCAGGAAAAGCTGGCGATTGAGGCCGTTCTTGTAGAGTTCGTCCGGCTCGCGGTTGGATGTGGTGACGATCGTCACCCGCCTTTCCATCAGGCCGGTGAACAGCCGCGACATGATGGCGGCGTCGGCCATGTTGTTGACGACCATCTCGTCGAAGCAGAGCAGCCGCGCCTCCTCCGCCAGCGAATCGACCACCGGCGGGATCGGGTCGCCCGTCTCCGACTTGCGCGCCTCGGCCAGCCGGGCGTGGACGTCGAGCATGAATTCGTGGAAATGGGCGCGCTTCTTGCGCTGGATATGCACCGTGTCGAAGAACAGGTCCATCAGCATCGATTTGCCGCGACCCACGCCGCCCCACATGTAAAGGCCGCGCGGCGGCTCGGGCGCCTTGCGCAGCAGCTTCCACAGGGTCGAACCGCGCGGCGGCGACGCCTCCAGCTCCTGTTGCAGCCCGTCGAGTCGCACTGCCGCCGCCCGCTGGTCGGGGTCGGACCGCAATTCGCCCGCGGCCACGAGCGCGTCGTAACGGGCGATGACGCTGCTCACTTGGAAAGCGGCTTCCTGGCTTCGGGCGCCTTGCGCACGGTCGCGTTCGATGCCGCGATCAGATCGTCATCCTGGAAAATGGTCAGGCGCAGGAACATCAGCCGTCCTGTTTCGCGCAGCAACTCCACCTCCGCGCGCAGGACGGGACCGATCTTTCCGGAACCACAATATTGCATGCCAAGGTCAACGGTCACCGCCGCCGCCTGTTCCGGACGGCCCATCGCCGCCAGGGCGGCGAAATAGGCATGGTCGGCAAAGGCCGCCAGCAAGCCGCCGTGCAGCAGGCCCAGGCGGTTGGCGTGCGACGGCCTGCTTTCCAGCATGACCGTCGCCCTGTCCGCCGCGTCGCTGCGCGAATAGCTGGTGCCGATGGCCGAATCGAGGAAGGTTCCCGGCGCCGTATCGGTCCAGCATGACCAGCCCGCCCAGGGCCCTTCGGCCACCGGGCTCAGACGACCCGTTCCGCCGCTCACCGCGTCAGAGCTGCCGTTCGACCATCATCTTCTTGGTTTCCGCGATCGCCTTCGCCGGGCTCAGTCCCTTGGGGCAGACATTTGCGCAGTTCATGATGGTGTGGCAGCGATAGAGACGGAAGGGATCTTCCAGTTCGTCCAGGCGCTCCCCGGTATATTCGTCGCGGCTGTCGGCCAGCCAGCGATAGGCCTGGAGCAGGATCGCCGGACCCAGGAACTTGTCGCTGTTCCACCAGTAGCTGGGGCAGGAGGTCGAGCAGCAGGCGCACAGGATGCACTCGTAGAGGCCGTCCAGCTTCTCGCGGTCGGCGGGCGACTGGAGCCGTTCCTTGCCGCTGGGCGCCGGGCTGACGGTTTGCAGCCAGGGCTTGATGCTGTTGTACTGCGCGTAGAAATGGGTGAAGTCGGGGACCAGATCCTTGATCACGTCCATGTGCGGCAGCGGCGTGACGCGCACTTCCTTGCCCGCGCATTCCTCGATCGAGGTGGTGCAGGCCAGGCCGTTGCGGCCGTTCATGTTCATCGAGCAGGAGCCGCAAATACCCTCGCGGCAGGAACGGCGGAAGGTCAGCGTCGGATCATATTCGTTCTTGATCTTCAGCAACGCGTCCAGGACCATCGGCCCGCAATTGTCGAGATCGATCTCGAACGTGTCGTAGCGGGGATTCTGCCCGGAGTCGGGATCGTAGCGATAGACCTTGAAGCTCTTGACGTTCGTCGCGCCGTCCGGCGCCTTGTGGGTTGCGCCCTTGGCGCTGATCTTGCTGTTCTTGGGCAACGAAAATTCGGCCATTGTTCGTCAAGCCTCTTCGGATAATCCTTCAGTCGGCGTTGCGCATAACAAAAAATCTGCAAAGGTCCAGCACTGACGCAATTCAAAAAACGGGTTTGCTTGATTTGTGGCGATCCTGGCCGCTACGGCGCGGCACACCCCGGAGACCAGTTCTTTGCCGACAGAGATCGCCTTCCTTGCCATTGCCGAAGCCCATCAGGTCTATCACTGGCTGCCGGCGGCGCTTGCCCTGTCGCGTCGGGCGGAGACGAAGGTGCATGTTCTTTCCCCGTCCCGGCTGATCCTGGACCTGGTCGCCAGCTATGATGAAGAAGGCGCGCTGAACCTCATCCGGCTGCGCCGACCGCCCACCCGACCCGACTCGCTGTTCCGCCAGCCTTCGCGGTTCCTGACGCTGATGCTGAACTATGCGGTCATCCGCCGCTTTCCTCTGCTGGTGACGACGGAGATTTCGAGCGGCTGGCTGCGCACGATGCCGGGTTTTTCCGCGCGGATGATCCAGATCAAGCATGGCGCGGGCGACCGGGAAGGCGGGTACAAGGCGCGCCATTCCGCCTTCGACCTGACGCTGGTCGCGGGCGAGAAGGACCGGCGGCGGCTGATCGACCGCGGGCTCTGCACGGCACAGGATTGCGTGGTCGGCGGCTATGCGAAGTTCGAGCTGAAGGCCGCGCGGCAACGCTTTTTCGACAATGACTGGCCGGTGCTGCTCTACAATCCGCATTTCGATGCCGAATTGTCGTCATGGACCCGCCATGAGCCGGAGGTGCTGGCGGCGCTGGAAGCATTGGAGGGATGGAACGTCATCATCGCCCCCCATACCAAGCTGGCCGGCCGCGCCGCGCCGATCCGAACGACGGCGCCCCATATCCGCATCGACATGGGCAGCCGCCATTCCATCGACATGAGCTACACGATGAGCGCGGACGTCTATCTGGGCGACGTGTCGAGTCAGGTCTATGAATATCTGCTCCATCCCCGCCCCTGCATCTTCCTCAATCTCGACCGGCGTGACTGGCGTGGCGATGAGGCCTTTTCCCACTGGCGGCTGGGGCAGGTGATCGAGGATATGGGCACCCTGCCACAGGCGCTTGATTGCGCGGCGGACTTGCAAGCCGGGTTCGTTGATGCTCAGGAGGCGGCCATGTCCGATTCCATCGAGCCATCGCCCACCCCCGCCTCCGAACGACAGGCCGACCTTATCCTCGATTTCGCGCGGAAATCCGAAAGGAACGCCGCAGCATGACGCAGACGATCATGACCGCGCTCGGCCCGGTGCGGCTACTGGGCGATAACACCACCCGCATCTGGGGCATGTCCAATGCCGAACGATGCCGCCGCATGGCCGAAAGCTCCGCGAAGAACGGCAGCACGTTGGCGGACGGCCATGAACTGCTGTTCAACCTGGCCTACGCCTTCGATCCGATGCTGCTGCGGCTGGCGCTGGAGGAGCCGGGAACGGTCTTCGCCTGGGGCGCGGCGCCCATCGTCGGACAGGTGCCGGCGGGCAGCGATCCGCTGGGCGCGGCGCATGTCATCGATCTTTCGGACGGGCGGAAGCTCTACAACCGGCAACTCCGCAAGCTGGAGCAACCCTTCGTCCGGGAACTCACCCCCGCCACCCGGCGCGACATAGAGCGGCAAAGCTATTTCGGCGCCTATAAGGGCGTCACCGACCTGCTCACCAAATATCTCTGGCCCGAACTGGCGCTTTGGCTGACTCGGCTGGCCGCCTCCATCGGCATGACGCCCAATATGGTGACGGCCATCGGCGCGACGCTCTGCGTGGCCGCAACCTGGTTCTTCGCGCAGGGACTTTATTGGACGGGCATGCTCGCCGGCTTCGTCTTCATGGTGCTGGACACGGTGGACGGGAAGCTGGCGCGCTGCACCATCACATCGTCCAAATGGGGCAATGTCGCGGACCATGGCGTGGACCTGATCCACCCGCCCTTCTGGTGGTATTTCTGGGGCGTGGGGCTTTCGGCCTGGGGGCTGGCGCTGTCGGCGCGGGACTTCGCGCTGGTGATGGCGGCGGTGATCGCGGGCTATGTTCTCCAAAGGGTGATCGAGGGAATGTTCATCAAGGATTTCGGGATGGACATCCATGTCTGGCAGCGGTTCGACAGCCGGTTCCGCCTGATCACCGCGCGGCGCAATCCGAACATGGTGATCCTGTTCGTCGCGCTGCTGGCTGGACGGCCGGACATCGGCCTGATCGCATTGGCCTGGTGGACGATCATCTCGCTGGCCGTCCATGCCGTCCGGCTGGTGCAGGCCTATGGCGCGAAGCGCGCCGGGCGGCCCGTCGTCAGTTGGATGGAGGCAGGCGCATGAACGCGACCATCAAGAAATTCGGTTATCCCGCCACACTGATCGCGGAGTTCGCGCACTGGCTGGTGCTGCTGCGCCCGGCCCAACCGACGCTGGGGTCGCTGGTGCTGGCGGCGAAATCCGACGCGGAGGCCTTTGGCGACCTGCCGCCGGCAGCCCATGCCGAACTGGCGAGCGTGACCAAGGCGGTCGAAAGCGCGCTCGGCCAGGCGGTCGGCTACGGCAAGATCAACTATCTGATGCTGATGATGGTGGACCCGCATGTCCATTTCCATGTGCTGCCCCGCTATGAGGGCAGCCGCGAACATGCAGGCGTTGCGGTCCCCGATGCCGGATGGCCGGGACAGCCCGACCTAGGCAGCGCGGCGAAACTTTCGCCGGACCAGATCGCCGCGCTGACCGGCTGGCTCAAACTCTACTTCGCGTAGCGCCCTTCGGCCAGCCAGCGGGCGGTGAGCGCATTCGCCGCCTCCACATCCTGCGGAAAGTCGACTTCCTGCCAGTCCAGCCCCTCGATGGAGACGGTGCCGACCCGGTTGCCCTTGGCGATGATGTCGATGGCGCGCAGATACCAGCGCTCCACCCCTTCGGGCGTGCGCATCATCTGGTCGATCTGGTTGCGGAAGATCGCGGCCCCCTCTCCCTTGAAGGCCAGCATGCCGATGGATTCGGCATTGGTGTCGTGCGGCAGCAACCGCTTGCCGATGGCGAGCAGGCGCCCCGTCTCGTCCCGGTTCACCTTCATGTCGTCATCGTCATAGTCGCCGGGCTTGACGTCCACGGTCACGGTGATGGCGTCCTGCGCCCCCGCGATCAGCTTCGCCACGATCTCGTCCGAAACGATGGTATCGCCGTTCAGGATGATGAAGTCCCGGTCCATCTCCTCCCGCACGATCCAGCAGGTGCCAAGGTTATCCGCCACCTGGAAGAAGGGGTTGAATACGGTGCGGATGCGCGCGCCGGTTTCGCGATAGAGTTGCAGCGCATGGTCCTCCACCCGTTCGGTGCGAAAGCCTGTGACGACCACGATGTCGGTCACTCCGTTCGCCACCAGCGCGGCGACCTGCCAGCTTATGAGGGTGCGGCCGTTGAAATCGATCATGCATTTGGGCACGTCGCGGGTCAGCGGCAGCAGGCGCGATCCCTGGCCCGCGGAAAGGATGATGGCTTTCGAAATAGTCATGGGGCGGGGCATTAAAGCAAAGACCGGCCGATGGACAGGGTGTGTTGCATCGCAGCCGGCCCAATCCTAGATAGGCGCGCGCCCCAGCGACGGCGTTGCATCGAAAGGCCGGAACCCAAGTGACGATCAAGCGCGGATCGGGTGGCGCTCAGGAAGGCTTCGCCCGCATCCTGGCGAACACCGGCTGGCTGCTGGGCGGCAAGGGCGTGGGCGCGGTGCTGAGCCTTGCCTATCTCGCCATCGTCACGCGGACCCTGGGCGTGGCCGATTTCGGCCGCTTCGCGCTGGTGCTGAGCGCCACCGGCCTCATCCAGACGCTGGTCAATTTCGACAGCTGGCAGATCGTGGTGCGCTACGGCCAGCCGCATCTGGCGTCCGGCAACGGCGACGCGCTGAACCGGGTGCTGCGCTTCTGCATCCTGATCGACCTGGGTTCGGCCGTCGCGGGCGGGCTGATCGCGGCGTTCATCATCCTCGCCTTCGGGCCGCTGATGCAATTGTCGGCTGGCATGGGTTGGCAGGCATGGATCTTCTGCATGGTGATGATGATCACCATCCGCTCCAGCCCGACCGGCGTGCTGCGGCTGTTCGACCGATTCGATACCGGCGCCTTCGCCGAAACCATGATTCCGGTCGGGCGCATGATCGGCGCGGCGCTCGCCTGGATGCTGATGCCCAATGTCACCGGCTTCCTGATTGCCTGGGGCGCTGCCGAACTGCTCTGCGCGATCAGCTACTGGTGGCTTGCGCTGCGCGTCGGGGGCGACAGGCTCGGAAGCTGGCGGGCTGGCCGGGCGCTGGACGCGCGCAGGGAAAATCCCGGCATCGTCGGCTTCCTCACCGCCACCAATTTGCAGACGACCCTGTCCTCCGTCGGCCAGCAGGTGGCCGTGCTGGTGGTCGGCCTGTTCGCGGGACCGGCGGGGGCCGGCCTCTATCGGCTGGCCAACCAGCTCGCCAATTCCCTGACCAAGATTTCCGGCCTGCTCTCCCGCAGCATCTTCGTGGAATTGAGCCGCACCCATTCCAGCCATGGCCATGAGGCGCTGGGCACGTTGTTCCGGCGGACCAACCGGCTGGCGCTGGTCGCAGGGGCGGTGATCATTGCCCTGATCCTAGCCGTCGGCCATCCCTTGTTGGGCCTGATCGCCGGCAAGGCGTTTCTGCCGGCCTATCCGCTGCTGCTGCTGCTGGGGATCGCAGCCTGCATCGACCTGGTCGGGGTCAGCTATCGTCCGCTGCTGATGGCGACCGACCGGGCCAGCCTTTCGCTGCGCATCACGCTGGTTTCGACTGTGCTGCTGCTGGGGATGCAGGCGGCCTTGCTGCCGATATACGGAACGGTCGGGGCGGCCAGCGCGAATATCGTCGCCTCGATCGCCGGCTTTGCCATGATGGGCCTGGCGAGCCGACGGGTCTTGACCCGGTCCGACATGAAGGAAGCGGGCTGAAACTTAACGGAACCGCGCCGGAGAATAAGGCGCCGGATCGATCCCCGCGATCTGCGGCGGCAAAGCCTCTCCCCTGAGAAGGGCAGCGCCCAGCAGAGCCGCCGCGGGCGAGGTCTGGATGCCGAACCCGCCCTGCCCGGCGAACCAGAAAAATCCCCGCGCCGCCGGATCGAAGCCATAGACCGGCGCGCGGTCGCGGGAGAAGCTGCGCAGCCCGGCCCATTTGCGCTCCACCGCCTCGACCGGCCAGTCGACCACCGCCTCGAAGCGGGCAATCGCTTCCGCCACCGCCATTTCCTCCGGCGCGGCGTCGCAGGGGGGCGATGGTTCCTCGTCATGCGGGGTCAGCCAGACGCGGCCCTCCCCTTCCGGCTTGAAATAGAATTGCGATCCAAGGTCCATGACCAGCGGCAGATCGGCCGAGGGCATGGCCGGCACGCGCAATTGCACCACTGTCCTGCGCAGCGGCGCAATGCCGATGGGCGCCACGCCGCAGGCCCTGGCCACATCGTCGGCCCATGCCCCCGCCGCGTCGACGATCACGCCGCAATCGATCGCGCCCGCATCGGTTTCGATCCGCCAACCGCCGTCCCGCGCTTCGGCGCGCCGCAACGCCGTGGCCAGCCGCACCTCGCCGCCCAGGCGCCGGAACCGCCGCAACCAGGCCTGATGCAGCGCCGCCACGTCGATGTCGCACACCCCCGGCTCCAGAACGCCCAGCGACCATTCCGGCCTTAGTCCGGGGACCAGCGCGGCGGGATCGACCGGAACCAGGTCCACCTTGGCGCCGAACTGCTCCAGCAGGCGGTCGCGCGCCGCCGCGTCTCCCGCCCGCCCGACATGCAGCGTCCGGCGCGGCGTCAGAAAGGGGCTTTCGCAAAAGTCCGGATCGGGCGCGGCCAGCATCGGACCCGACGCCGTGGTCAGCGGCTGGACGGCCAGCCCGCCATAAGTCTCCTCCCAGAAGGAGACTGCCCGCCCCGTCGCGTGATAGCCGGCGCTCGGCTCCATCTCCAGCATCAGCACGCTGGCACGGTCCGCCAGCACCGCGCCAAGGCTCGCCCCGGCGATCCCGCCGCCCACGATCACGATGTCGTGCCGGTTCATCCCGCGCCGATCCGGTTCGGGGCGACCTCATCCAGGAAGCGGTCGATGCGCGCCAGCGCGTCCAGCCGCACCGGGTCCAGCTCCCGCAATATCTCATGCGCCGCCTCGCGCCCGTAGACATGCAGCCGCGCGCCGACGATCCGCGCCGCGATCCGCTCGATGGCGGGCGTGGAGACCAGCCGGTCCGTCCGCGCCGCGAGTATGAGCAAGGGCACCGCGATCCGCTCGATCGCCTCTCCCTTTTCCAGCGCGCGGGTCGAATGCAGCGCCTGCGCCACCCATTTCCAGCTAGGCGGCCCCAGCGCCACCTCCCGCCCATGGTCGCGCCACCACAGTTCATCGGCATAGCGTTCGGGATCGTGGGTCAGCCGCTTCTGCCGCATGCGGCGCTGCCGTTCCGACTCCTCCTTCTGCGTCCAGGCCTGTTTTTCGGCAAAGCCCAGCGCGCACATCGCTTCGGCAATGGCCACCGCCAGCCAGCGGGGCAGCGGCGCGGTGCGCAGGCCCATCATCGGCGCGACGGTCACGGCCGCGTCGGGCGGCGCCATCCCCTCCGCCAGCGCGCGCAGCAGCAGGTGGCCGCCCATGCTGTGCGCGACGATGGCGCTCGGCCCCTCCCCCTGACCGCGCCAATCGGCGGCGAAGGCATCCAGGTCGGCGATCCATTGCCCGAAATCGTCGATATGCCCGCACAGCGGATCGGCGGTCGTGCGGCCCGATCCGCCCTGACCGCGCCAGTCGAAGCCGGTGACCGCCCATCCCCGGTCAGCCCAGTGGCGGATGACCTCAAGATATTTCTCGATCATGTCGCCGCGTCCGCCCAGCACCAGCATCCTGCCGCGACCGCCCTCGCCCAGCCGGTAGCGGCGCAGGCCCCAGCCGTCGGGCGCGGTCCAGTAATCGAGCCGCCCGTCCATCGGCCAGGCGCGCCGGTCGAAGGGGGCGGGAACGAAGCGGGGCGAATCCATGCGCCGCATGGTTACGCTTTGGTAAGCCATGCGGTCTATAGTTTCGAACCCATGATGGGGGATATTTTCCGAATGGCGCTGATCGGCGCCCTGGCATTGCTGCTGATCGTGGCGTCCGTCACAGATCTGCGGTCTCGCATCATCTCCAACCGGCTGAACCTGACGGTGGCCGGGCTGGCGCCGCTCTGGTGGCTGGCCTGCGGCCTGCCGCTCTGGCCGGGCATGGCGGTGCAGTTGCTGGCGGGGCTGATCGTGTTCATGGCGTTCGCCGTCCTGTTCGCGCTCGGCTGCATGGGCGGCGGCGACGTGAAGCTGCTGGGCGCGCTCGCGCTCTGGTTCCCCTGGCAGGCGACCCTGTCGATGCTGATGCTGATGGCGGTGCTGGGGGGCATCGTCACCATCGTGACCGTCGTGCACCATCGCATGACTCGGCGGCTGGGCCAGCCGCAAATCCCCTATGGCATAGCCATCTCGTTCGCGGCGCTTTGGCTGCTTGGCGAACGATATATTAACCAATTTGCGTGAATAAACGGGGCTCGGGCGCAACTCGTCCGATTGAGGGAGGCGAATTTCATCATGGATGCCAAGAAGATCGTGCTGCTGGTGGGGGCGCTGATCATAGCGGTCACTACAGCCTTGCTTGCACGCAACATGCTGAGTTCGTCGAGCGCTCCCCCGGCGGGCGCGTCGTCCATGCCGGTCGAGGCTGACCAGCCCCATGTGCTGGTCGCGACCAAGGCCCTGCCGGTGGGCACCATTTTGGACGCGGAGAGCTTCCGCTTCCAGCCCTGGCCCAAGGATCTGGTCGAGCAGGCCTATTATATCAAGGGCCAGGCCGATCCGCAGAAGCTGGTGGGCAGCGTCATCCGAACCGCCATTTCCGCCGGCCAGCCGATGACGCTGGGTTCGGTGATCAAGCCGGGTGAGCGCGGCTTCCTGGCCGCCGCACTGGGGCCGGGCATGCGCGCCGTGACCGTGCCGGTGTCGGCGCAGAACAGCGTCGCGGGCTTCGTCTTTCCGGGCGACCGCGTCGACCTGGTGCTGACGCAGAGCGTCAGCGGCGGCGGCGAGGGCGAACCGCTCAAGGTTTCCGAAACCATCCTGCGCAACCTGCGCGTGCTCGCCACCGACCAGCGCATGGACGCGCTGGGCGATGACGGCAAGCCGGTCGTCCAGACCTATTCCAACGTCACCATCGAAGTGACGCCCAAGATCGCGGAGAAGATCGCGGTGGCGCAGACCATCGGCTCGCTCTCGCTCTCGCTGCGCTCTCTGGCGGACAACAGTTCCGAACTGGACGCCGCCATCGCCGGCAGCGACGTGGACCTGCCCGACGGCAGCAATCCCAGCGCGGAAAAGAAGCTGCTGGCCAGCATCGCCGCGCGTCCGGTCGACAAGGGCAGCACCTATTCCACCGGCGCCGACGTCTCGCGCTATCAGCGCAGCAGCGTCCCAGCCAAGCCCTTGCAGAGCATGGGCGCTGGCGGCCCGGCCATGGGCGTGCCGGTCGGCGGAGCCATCGCCGGCCAGGGGCCGGTGATCCGCGTCGCCCGCGGAACCAGTGTGACCGTCGTTCCGGTCGGGGGGAAGTAAGATGAAGGGGTTTACAGTTCACACAGCGGCGGCCAAGCCGCTGCTCGGCCCGGCCATCGCGCTCGGCCTGGCGGTCGCCGTGGCTGCCGCTCCGACGAGCGCGCTCAACGCCGCGCCCGCCTCCATGCAGGACAATGCGATCCTGCTCTCCGTGGGCGGCAGCAAGGTCATCAACCTGCCCGCCAAGATGTCGGACGTGGTGATCGGCGATCCGGACGTGGTCGACGTTCATGTCCGGTCGCAGAACCAGCTTTACCTGATCGCGAAGAAGGCCGGGGAAACCACCGTCTTCGCGACGGCGACCAACGGCAAGGTGCTGTTTTCCGGCACGGTGCGCGTCGGCAACAACCTGACCAGCATCGACGACATGCTGAAGCTGGCGATGCCGAACGCGGACATCGCGGTCAACAAGATGAACGGCATGGTCCTGCTGACCGGCACCATCGCCGCGCCGGAAGACGCGGCGGAGGCCGAAAGGCTGACCCAGGCCTTCGTCGGCAAGGAAGTGACCGTGGTCAGCCGCCTGCGCACCGCGACGCCGCTTCAGGTCAACCTGCAGGTCAAGATTGCCGAAGTGTCCCGCGATGTCGGGCACAAGATCGGCATGAACTGGAAATCGCAGGATCTGACCGGCGGCAAATGGGCCGGCGGCATCGGCGGCGGCACCCGAGACGCCATCACCTTCAACAGCGGCGGCGGGGGAACGTTCAACTTCACAGCGGATGGCGGCTACAGCCTTGGCGGCGTGGCACGCGTGCTGGGCCTCGACATCGGCGCGGTGCTGGACCTGGCGGAATCGAGCGGCCTTGCCACCACCCTCGCCCAGCCCAACCTGACCTCGCTGTCCGGCGAAACCGCCAGCTTCCTGGCGGGCGGCGAATATCCCTATACTGTCAGCAACGGCACGCAGGGCAACAGCATCGAATTCAAGCAATATGGCGTGCAACTGGCCTTCACCCCGACCGTGCTGGCCGATGGCCGCATTTCGCTGCGCGTCCGCCCGACGGTGTCGAGCCTCGACTTCTCCGTCGACTCCAGCGTGCCCGCGCTCAGGAGCCGCACGGCCGAAACCACGGTGGAACTGGGTTCGGGCCAGGCCTTCATGATCGCCGGCCTGCTCAACAACGACACCGCGAACAGCATCAGCAAGGTTCCGGGCATCGGCAACCTGCCGATCCTGGGCAGCCTGTTCAAGTCGCGCAACTTCCAGCGTCATGAGACGGAACTGGTCATCGTCGTCACGCCCTATCTGGTGAAGCCGATGAACGCATCCGACGTGCGCCTGCCGACCGACGGCTTCCGCAACGCCAATGAGGGCCAGGGCCTGTTCCTGCAACAGGGCCATGACGGCATCAGCGGCGCGCGCGCGCCCATGCCGAGCCGCGCGCCCGGCGCCCCGGCGCCCACGCCCGGCCCGCAGGCATCGGCCGCTCTGCCGCCCGTCGCCTCCCGTGACATCGGCAAGCGTTCGAAGGACGCCGCGCCGGGCTTCAGCTTCTGATCCGAAGGACGAAAGACATGACTTTCCAGTCTCGCAAGACCCTCTTGCTCTTTGGCGTCCGCCTCGGCACCCTCGCCCTGATGGCGTTGCCGCTCTCCGCCTGCCAGACCGACCAGGCCGCCAATCGCGGCGTGCAGTCGGTCCATCAGCCGGTCGTCAGCAACGCTGCCTTCACCTACGACGTGCAGGCAGGCGCCGATGGCGGCCTCACCGCATCGGAGGCCCGCCGGCTGGACGACTGGTTCGTTTCCATCGGGCTTGGCTATGGCGACCAGGTCGCCATCGCGACGGACGCGGGCTATTACAGCCCGGCGCTGCGCGAAGGCATAGCCGATGTGGTGGCGCGCCACGGCATGCTGGTGGGCGAAGACGGCACCGCCGTCGCCGGCGCCGCGCCGCAGGGGGCCGTGCGCCTGATCGTGCGCCGCGCCACCGCCAGCGTGCCGGGCTGCCCCGACTGGTCCGACAAGCCGGAAACCGACCAGCAATTGGGCACGTCGACCAATTTCGGCTGCGGCGTGAACGGCAATCTGGCGGCGATGATCGCCAATCCGGAGGATCTGGTGCGCGGCCAGACCACCGACAGCGACCTGCGCACCGCCACGTCCAACCGGGCGATTTCGACCTATCGCGAAAAGGCGCCGACCGGCTCCGGCGACCTTAAGACCCTGTCGGGAGGCAATTGACATGAACGCACCCTGGAAACCCGGCGCATCCGGCCAGCGTGACCCCTTCCATGCCTTCGTCTGCGACGATCACAGTTTCGACCTGCTGCGCGTCGTCGCGGCGGAAATGGGCTGGGCGCCGGAAAAGGTGAACAAGGGCGGCATGCGCAACGCCGTGCAGTCCCTGTCGATCACCGCCTCGCCCCAGATCCTGTTCATCGACATGTCGGAAAGCGGCGATCCGCTGAATGACATCAACAGCCTGGCCGAAGTGTGCGAACCCGGCACCGTCGTCATCGCGGCGGGCCAGGTCAATGACGTGCGCCTCTATCGCGACCTGCTGGCCAGCGGCATCCAGGACTATCTGCTCAAACCCTTCGGCGCCGACCAGTTGCGCGATGCGCTGGCCCAGGCGCAGGCGGTGTTCTTCGCGCCCCGCGACGCGGGGCCGGAACGTCCGCATATGACGGCGGCGGTGATCGGCACGCGCGGCGGCGTGGGCGCGTCCAGCATCGCCACTTCGCTCGCCTGGCTGCTCAGCGACAAGCAGAAGCGCCCGACCGCCCTGCTGGACCTGGACGTCCATTTCGGCACCAATGCGCTGGCGATGGACCTGGAGCCGGGCCGCGGCCTGACCGACGCCATCGAAAATCCCAGCCGCATCGACGGGCTGTTCATCGAACGCGCCATGGTGCGCGCAAGCGACACGCTGGCCATATTGTCGGCCGAAGCGCCGATCAGCCAGCCGTTGCTGACCGACGGCGGCGCCTTCTACCAGTTGCTGGAGGAGTTCCGCGCCGCCTTCGAATGCAGCGTCATCGACCTGCCGCGCGCCATGCTGATCCAGCATCCGCACCTGATGAGCGACGTGAACGTCACCGTCGTGGTCACCGAACTGACCCTGGCGGCGGCGCGGGATTCGATCCGCATCCTGTCCTGGCTCAAGACCAATGCCCCGCAATCGCGCGTGCTGGTGGTCGCCAATCGCGTCCACCCCGGCGCCCCGGAAATCAGCCGCAAGGATTTCGAACAGTCGATCGAGCGCAAGGTCGACGTGCTGATCCCCTTCGACCTCAAGGTCGCTTCGCAGGCGGCGAAACTGGGCAAGACTCTGGCGGAAACGGCCAAGGGCAGCAAGGTCGGCGCCGCCTGCAACACCCTGATGGATGCGGTGGTGGGCGCGGCGGAGGATGCGGAGGCCGATGAAGGTCGCCCGACCGCGTCGAAGAAGGGCGATTCCCTGCTGGGCAAGATCAGCGATCTCAAGAGCATGATCCCTTCGCGCCGCAAGGACAAGGCTTCGGCCTGAACAGGACGGGGCGTGCCGCCTGAGGGCGGCGCGTCCGCTTTGATGGAACCGGACGGGGAACGGGCAGGCACATGAACGGCAATATCATCCTGATGGCGGTGCTGCTCGCAACCATGCTGGGCCTGGTCGTCATGGCCTTCAGCGGCCCGTCGCCCGAAAAGGCGCAGAAGCGCCGCATGGAACTGATCCGCGGCCGGCACAGCGATTCCACCGACGCCATATTGGAAGCGCGCATGCGCAAGGCGATTTCGAACCGCCCCGCCGGCAATGAAGCGTCGATGCTGGTGTCCCTGGTGCCCAACCCGGAAAACCTTGCCAAGCGCATCCGCATGACCGGCAAGAAATGGACGGTCAGCCAGTATATGACGGCCTGCGCGGTCATATTCTTGGTTCTGTGCGCACTGCTGATGCTGCGCGGATTCCCGCCGCTGTTCGCGGTGATGCTGGGCCTGGCCGCGGGCCTGGGCCTGCCGCATATGTGGGTCAGCCGTCTGATCAAGGGCCGCGTGCTGAAGTTCAACGCCAAATTCCCCGACGCGCTGGAACTGCTGACCCGCGGCCTGCGCTCCGGCCTTCCCATCGCAGAGACGCTGAACGTCGTGTCGAACGAGGTTCCCGGTCCGGTGGGGGAGGAATTCAAGCTGATCACCGAACGCATCAAGATCGGCAAGACCATGGACCAGGCGTTGCAGGAAACCGCCGACCGGCTGGGCACGCCCGAATTCCAGTTCTTCGTGATCAGCCTGGCGATCCAGCGGGAAACCGGCGGCAACCTGGCGGAAACCCTGTCCAACCTTGCCACCGTGCTGCGCCAGCGCGCCCAGATGAAGCTCAAGATCCGCGCCATGTCCTCCGAATCCAAGGCGTCGGCCTATATCATCGGCGTGCTGCCGTTCACGGTCTTCGGCCTGATCTGCTACATCAACTATGATTACATGTCGCCCTTCTTCACGCCCGATCCGGCGGGGTTGTTCGGCCTTTCGACCATGCAGGTGATCGGCATAGGCGGCATGTGCTGGATGAGCATCGGCGCCTTCATCATGGCGCAGATGATCAACTTCGAGATTTGAGGAAGCCGACAAGATGGAAAGCACACCCGTCCCCGCCGGCACCCTTTTCGGCCTGACCGCCACGGATTTCGGCACGCTGCTCGCCGCCCTGGCGACGCTTGCGACGCTGTTCGCCCTCTATGCGGTCATGACCGTGCGCGATCCGATGGCCAAGCGCGTCAAGGCGCTGAACGAACGGCGCGAGCAGTTGAAGGCGGGCATCACCGCCTCCACCGCCCGCCGCCGCGCCAAGCTGGTGAAGAAGAACCAGGCGACCGACCAGATGCGGTCGTTTCTTTCCAACCTGAAGGTTCTGCAGGACGATCAGCTCAAGGAAGCGCAGATCAAGCTGGCGCAGGCGGGCATCCGTTCGAAGGACTGGGCGGTCGCGGTGATCTTCGGCCGGCTGATCCTGCCCATCGTCATCGGCGGCATGGCGGCGCTGCTGCTCTATGCCGTGGGCATCTACCCGGAATGGGGCGGCGCCAAGCGCTTCATGGCGTTCGCCGGCGCGCTGCTGCTCTCCTACAAGGCGCCCGACATCTTCATCGACAACAAGATTCAGAAGCGTTCCGCCGCGATCCGCAAGGGGCTGCCCGACGCGCTCGACCTGCTGGTGATCTGCGCGGAGGCCGGGTTGACCGTCGACGCCGCCTTCAGCCGCGTCGCCCGCGAACTCGGCAAGGCCTATCCGGAACTGGGCGACGAATTCCACCTGACCGCCATCGAACTCAGCTTCCTTACCGAGCGGCGCATGGCGTTCGAGAATCTGGCCACCCGCGTCAAGCTGGACGCGATCAAGGGCGTGGTCACGACCATGATCCAGACGGAAAAATACGGCACGCCGCTGGCTTCGGCCCTGCGCGTCCTGTCCGCCGAGTTCCGCCACGAACGCATGATGCGCGCCGAGGAAAAGGCCGCGCGCCTGCCCGCGATCATGACCGTGCCGCTGATTCTCTTCATCCTGCCGACCCTGTTCGTCGTCATTCTGGGTCCGGCCGCCTGCTCGATCAGCCAGGCCTTCTAAATTCTGGAGGACGCAGCAAGGGGCGCTGCCGTAGCGTCCCTTGCTGCGCCCCTTAAGGCCGCTGATTTTCCGCCTTGGCGAAGCGGCCGATCCTGCCCTATCCCCTTTTGCAAAGACGCAAATCCGGAGAGGTCCATGGTCGCCTTCACCCGCATCGCCGCCCGCGCCGCGCTGCTCATCCCGCCCCTGCTCGCCGCCCTGCCCGCGCAGGCCGCGCAGCCCATCACCGGCCGCTGGGCCACGGTCGACGGCAAGGCCATCGTCCAGATCGCCCCTTGCGGCAAGACGCTCTGCGGGCGGATAGAGAAGATCGTGAAGCCCACCCCCGGCCGCCCCCCGACCGACATCAAGAACCCCGATCCGGCCCAGCGCGGCAAGCCGCTCACCGGGCTGGCGCTGCTCACCGGCTTTGCCGATGCGGGCGATCTGTGGAAAGGGTCGATCTACGACCCCGAAAGCGGCAAGACCTATAACAGCAAGGTCAGCCGCAACGGCGACGGCACGTTGAAGGTGCAGGGCTGCATCATGATGTTCTGCAAGACCCAGACATGGACGCCCGCGCACTGATCGAATGACCCCTTTTGGATGAATCCAGCCATCCCCCCTCCCGCAGACGGCAGGGGTTCAGGGGGTGGGCCAGCACGACATCAGCGGCGATTCCCGGCGGCCAGGCCGGAAGCTGGCCGCGCTCGCCCTCAGCCTCCGGCCCAAAAAAGAAATGCCCCGGCGACGGCCGGGGCATTTCTTTTCATCTCTGTCGCCCGGTTCAGGCCGCCTTGCGCGCCTTGGTCAGCTTCTTCATCAGCATGTCCCGCTTCAACCGGGACAGATGGTCGATGAACAGCACGCCCTGCAGATGGTCCATCTCATGCTGGAGACAGGTGGCCAGCAGCCCTTCCAGCCGCTCCTCATGGATGCGTCCGTCCCTGTCCATCCAGCTTGCCCGGATGCTCGCTGGCCGCTCCACTTCCGCGAACTGGTCGGGGACGGACAGGCAGCCTTCATTATAGACCGACAGATCCTCCGACCCATCCAGGATTTCCGGATTGATGAACACCATCGGCTTCTTGACCGGCGGCGCGCCTTCCTCATCGGATTCGGGTTCCTGCAGGTCGATCACCAGCACCCGCTTGGGCACGCCCACCTGGATCGCGGCCAGACCGATGCCCGGCGCGTCGTACATGGTTTCGAACATGTCGTCGATCAGGCGCTGCAAATCGTCATCGATCGCCTCCACCGGAGACGAGATGGTGCGCAGGCGCGGATCGGGCGCCTCCAGGATGGGAAGAATGGCCATGGCGTCAAAATAATCGGGCGGCCGGAAAATTTCAAGCGACCGCCACAGTCACCCCAGCGGCCGCCGCGCCCGAAGCGCCTGCGCCAACGTGCCCTCGTCCAGATAGTCCAGTTCGCCGCCCACGGGCACGCCATGCGCCAGTTGCGTCAGGCGCACGGGAAAGCGCTCCAGCCGTTCGGCCAGATAATGGGCGGTGGTCTGTCCCTCCAGCGTCGCGTTCATCGCCAGCACCACCTCGTCGATGCCGCCCGCCTCCACCCGCGCCACCAGCGCATCGATGGACAGATCCTCCGGCCGCACGCCCTCCAGCGCCGACAGCCGGCCGCCCAGCACATGGAAGCGGCCCGGAAACAGCCGCGACTTGTCGAGCGCCCAGAGGTCCGCCACATCCTCCACGACGCAGAGCGCCCGCGCATCCCGGCGCGGATCGGCGCAGATGCCGCAGGGATCGACGGTGTCGACATTGCCGCACAGGCTGCACGTCACCAGCCGCTCGTTCACCGCGTCCAGGGCGCGCAGCAGCGGCTCCAGCGCGGATTCCCGCTTCTTGAGCAGGTGCAGCACGGCGCGCCGCGCCGAACGCGGGCCAAGGCCGGGCAGGCGGGAGAGCGCCTGCGTCAGCGCTTCGATCTCTGGAGAAGCCATGGAACCGGAATAAGGGCTTGCAAGTCGTGTACACAAGGGGTTTGAGGTGCGTCTTTGAAAATGCGCCTCTCAGCGCTTTTCGGAGGCGGCGCGGGCCCGCTCCCCCACCCGGCCACCCAACGGCAATATCATTTGGGTGGCCGGGTGGGGGAGCGGGCCGGCGCCGAGACCCAACAAAAGGCCCGCCATGCGTATCGTCTATATGGGAACCCCCGATTTCGCCGTTCCGGCCCTGGTCGCGCTGGCCAAGGCGGGGCATGGGATCGTCGCCGCCTACAGCCAGCCGCCTCGCCCCGCCGGACGCGGCAAGGCGCTGCGCCCCTCCCCCGTGCATGCGAAGGCGGAAGAGATGGGCATAGAGGTGCGCACGCCGGTTTCGCTGAAGGATGCGGACGTGCAGGCCGCCTTCGCCGCGCTGAACGCCGATGTCGCGGTGGTCGCCGCCTATGGGCTGATCCTGCCCCGCCCGATCCTGGATGCGCCGCGCCTGGGCTGCATGAACATCCACGCCTCCCTCCTGCCCCGCTGGCGCGGCGCTGCGCCGATCCAGCGCGCCATCCTCGCCGGCGACAATGTCACGGGCGTCACCATCATGGACATGGAGGCAGGGCTGGACACCGGCCCGATGCGCGCCAAGCATGTGACGCCCATAGAGGACAAGACCGCCGGGGCATTGACGCGGGAACTGGCCGATGCGGGCGCGGAACTGATGGTCGAGGTGCTGGACGACATCGCCCTCCATCCCCCCGTCGCCCAGCCGGAGGAAGGCGTCACCTACGCCTCCAAGATCGAAAAGGCGGAATCGCGGATCGATTTCGGCCGCGACGCGCATCAGGTCGAACGGCAGGTGCGCGCCTTCAACCCGGTGCCCGGCGCCTTCTTCGAATATCGCGGCGAGCGCTTCCGCATCCTTGCCGCCCATGTCGAGGGGGATGAAGGCCCGGCGGGCGAATTGCTCGACAGCAGCCTGCTGATCGGCTGCGGCCATGGCAGCATCCGCCCGACGCTGATCCAGCGCGCCGGCAAGGGCGCCATGTCGGCGGGCGAATTGCTGCGCGGCTATGAGATGCCGGCGGGCAGCCGGGTCGACGCCTGAACCCATGGCCCGTTTCGCCTTCACCGTCGAATTCGATGGCCGCCCCTTCATGGGCTGGCAGCGGCAGGCCCATGGGCCGAGCGTGCAGCAGGCGATGGAGGACGCCATCTTCTCCGTCACCGGCGAACGGGTCGCCGTGCATGCGGCGGGCCGCACCGATGCCGGCGTCCACGGCCTTGGCATGCGCGCCCATGCCGACATTGCGAAGGACATGATCCCGTTCCGCCTGATGGAGGCGCTGAATGCGCGCCTTCGGCCGGCGCCGGTCGCGATCCTCGCTTGCGAGACCGCGCCGGACGACTGGCATGCGCGCTTCTCCTGCACCGGCCGCTCCTATGTCTATCGCATCGTCAACCGCCGCGCCCCGCTGACCTGGGAAAGCGGACTGGCCTGGCGGGTGATCCAGCCGCTGGATGCGGAGGCGATGCAGCGGGCCGCGCAACTGCTGGTCGGTCGGCACGACTTCACGACCTTCCGCTCGGTCCATTGCCAGGCGGAAAGCCCGGTGAAGACGCTCGACCGGCTGGACGTGGAGCGTGCGGGCGACCGCCTGGCCATCCATGCGGAGGCGCGGTCCTTCCTGCACCATCAGGTGCGGTCGATGGTGGGATGCCTCGTCATGGTGGGCATGGGGCGCTGGTCCGTCGGCGATCTGGAAGCGGCGCGGGATGCGAAGGATCGGGCGGCCCTGGGGCTGAACGCGCCGCCGGACGGGCTGTATTTCGTGAGCGCGCATTATCGCAACGCGTGAAACGCGCGCGCGGGCGGGAGTGCTGGGTTAAAGGCTCGTCCGGAACGGCGTGAAATTCGTGCCCTCGTCGAACACGTCCAGCCCCTCGGCGCGCTTGAGGCGGCCAACCACCACATAGGTGACGGGCGTCAGCACCGCTTCCCAGGTGACCTTCATCAGCCAGTTGGTGACCATCACCGTCGCCACCTGCGCGCTGGTCCAGTCGCCGTAGAAGGCGAGCGGATAGAAAAGCAGGCTGTCCACCCCCTGCCCCACCACGGTGGAACCGATGGTGCGCATCCATAAATGCCGGCCCTGCGTCAGCAGCTTCATCTTGGCGAGGACGAAGCTGTTGGCGAACTCCCCCGCCCAGAAGGCGGCGACGGAGGCGAAGACGATGCGCCATGTGCTGCCGAACACCGCCTCATAGGCCTTCTGGTCCGGCCAGCCCTCCGCCGGGGGCAGCTTCACCACCACCCAGCTCATCAGCGCCATGAACAGCATCGCGCCAAAACCGGCCCAGACGCAACGCCGCGCCCGCGCATAGCCATAGACTTCGGTGAGCACGTCGCCCAGCACATAGCCCAAAGGAAAGAAGAGGATGCCGGCGCCAAAGGTGAAGCCGCCCAGCGTCGAGAGCTTCGCCGCGCCGATCAGGTTGGACAGCAGCAGGATCGCGACGAAGCCCGCCATGCAGAAATCGAAATAGCGCAAGGGCCGCCCGCCCAGCGCATAGGCATCGATTTTCCTGACCCCCGCATCGCTCATGCGCCCCTGCATATCGGGCCGACGCGCAAATGCAATGCCGCCCATGATTGCAAGCTGGGCGAAGCCCCGCTATCGAACGCGCCGACGGCCCCGTAGCTCAGCTGGATAGAGCATTCGCCTTCTAAGCGGAGGGTCTGGGCCGCGAAAGGGATGGGAGTAGTGTAGGTTAGCCGTTGCCGGTGTTCCAGCGAACCGTGTAGCGAACCGTATTGGGGCCCCGTAGCTCAGCTGGATAGAGCATCGGTCTTCTAAACCGAATGTCGCGTGTTCGAATCACGCCGGGGTCACCATCATCAGGCCGGGGGGCAAGCGAGTGCGTGTAAAGGGGGTTCACTACAAGCGGTTCAAGCGCTTTACCGATCTCAAGATTGAGAATCTGCCAGAGACGGCCAAGCTGGTAATCGTCGCGGGCCCCAATGGGAGCGGGAAGTCTTCTTTCTTCGAAGGGCTATACTCTTGGTACCGGGTCAATTGGAGCCAGCTGGGGCACAACTGGGACCCGTTGTATTACGAAAAGCAGATAGAAGAGCTGGAAGAAGAAGGTGTCTCCGAAGCCGAGCGCGTACGGCGCGTTGGCAGCCGCCAGAATTGGCAACAGGCCATTACGGTCGAATTCCACGGCGCAGAACCCACCGATCCCGATGAGCGCCGCAAAGCGGTGTATGTACGATCAGCCTATCGCAATGATCCCTCGTTTCAGGTAAGCAGTTTGTCCCGAATGGGGTCGCCCTTGCAGGAAACCCGGTTTAATCGGTTCAGCGAAAATGACGCTACGGTCAGTATCAATTACCAGCGGCTAGCGTCGCAGAGCTTCAAAGCAGCGTTCACCGACGAAGACCCTAGCACAACGATCGGGGAGTTTCGGAAGAAAGCCATTGGAGAAATCCAAGACGCGATGAGACGCCTGTTCCCGGACCTTGTTCTCAATGATTTTGGTGACCCTCTAGAAGACGGGACATTCTTCTTCGACAAGGGAACTGCCAAGAGTTTTTCGTATCAAAACTTGTCCGGGGGCGAAAAGGCATCTTTCGACCTGATATTGGATTTGATCGTAAAGCGAAAGACCTATGACAATACAGTCTATTGCATAGACGAACCGGAAGCGCACATGAACACGCGCCTCCAAGGTGCGCTGCTTGAAGAGCTATTCCGACTTGTGCCCGATAATTGCCAGTTGTGGCTCGCTACGCACTCTATCGGGATGATGCGCCGCGCACGGGATATTGCAGCCCAACACCCTGGCGAAGTGATCTTCTTAGATTTTGGCGACAAGGATTTTGACCAGCCTACTATATTGGAGCCTGAGGTTCCTAGCCGAGCATTCTGGCAACGGGTTCTTCACGTCGCTTTTGATGATTTAGCGGCTTTGGTCGCCCCGGCGCGTATAGTGATCTGCGAAGGCGCGCCGTTGGGAGCGAATAACGGGCCCAATGCTGCCTTAGATGCAGCCTGCTACGACCGAATTTTCGAGCACGAATACCCGGACGTGAAGTTTATATCCGCCGGGAGCTCAAATCAGGTGGAAGCTGACAGATTGGCGCTGATGGAGGCTATGAAGGCATTGGTGTCGGGGGCTGAGATTACTAGGCTTATCGACAGAGATGACCATAGCCCGGAGGATGTTGCTGACCGCGAAAAGCAAGGAATCAGAGTGCTGTCGCGGCGTAATATTGAATGCTACCTCTACGATGACGAGGTTCTGGGAGCCTTGTGCGATAGCGTAGGAAAGGCTGACCTCACTGGTGCGCTCCTTGCGGAAAAAGAGAAAGCTATTCAGAAGATTACCGAACAGGGAAAGCCCGCCGATGACATCAAATCGGCCTCGGGCCTGATATATAACGCCGCCAAGAGCGTGTTGTCGCTCAACTCGGTGGGCAACAACGCAAAGGCCTTCATGCGGGCAACCCTTGCGCCGCTAGTAACCCCAGATATGGCGATCTATAAGTTATTGAAGGCCGACATATTCAAGGAGTGACCACTGCAGCTCGTTGCCACCGGGGCTACCATTGGGGTGCGGAGGAAACTCGCATCAGTTGAGGTTGGCGATTTGCGAAGAGAAATCACGCGCACCTAATTTATGATGGGTATTCCCTGTGCCGCCGCAACGAGCCGGTCATGCACTTGACCAGGCAGGATCAGGTCGGGCCGCAACTCTGCACAAGTCTCATACAATGCGGATGCCAAGTGCGCGACGCCCGTTTGATCCATTTCATGCGCGCCGGAAAACTCGTATGAATAGCGCCAGTCTTGGAACACTCGCGCGAACGTAACCAAGTCGTCGGAGAGTACGCCACCCTCGTATCGGGCGTGGTAGCGCTGGGTGATCTTTTCCTGCGTTGCGGCGTCCAGTCGCTCGAACAAAATATTCAACTCGTGGCCGCGCTTCGGGGCCGTCTGTTGCTCAATGGCATACAGCGCCTTCAAATAGAGCTCGCTAGCGAAGGCATGGAGCACGAGGCCTTGCCAGGGCAGGAAGTGGCATCGTCCATCCTCTTCCCGAAGTTCGAAGCATCGCAGAGCGCTCGCATGATAGTCACGTGCCGAGCGAAATATGCGGTCGGCGGGAGGCACTGGCGGCAATGTTTTCACATGGCGCTCCAACTTCTCGCGTATCCAGTCCGGCATCTTCGCCAATTTCGCCGCCCCTCTTGGTCCCGATTGCAGGAATTCGACTAGTTAAAACCTGTAGACGTGCGCCGCCAGGTGGACTTACCGTTGGCCCGATTATTAGCAGGATCAAGCTATGGGCGTTATTGTTGATTTTCAGGCTAGGCGCAGGTCTGCCGCAGCGGAGGCGCGGCGTTCCCAAGTAAACGACGCTATCCTCGCGCTTAGCGCATTGGTGAACGAACACGCTTGGGATAGCTGCGACGTGGCAGACGCCATCGTGGATGTTGTCGCGGCCTGCGATCTTCACCACGAGGGCAATCTCGCCGGGCTCATTCTCAACGTTCCAGATGATTATTCGGACCTGCTTTCTGGCCTGCATTACCCAGAGGAGCAATGAGCATGGTAAGGATCACTCTCGCTGACGGCAGCACCATCGAGATGCCCGAAAACGGGTCCGTCGAAGTGGAGAATTATCCGCCGAGCGAGACATCCAAGCCAGGTTATATTCGGACCCGCGAATACCCGCCGGAATGGCGTCGCTTCACAACTTTTCGGCCAAATGTCTTGGCGGCAGGTCAGACAATCCGAACCCATCGCGGCATTCAGGAGATCGCGGCCGTCGAGCGCATTGACTGACCGATCCAAGAGTTATCACCTTTACAATGCGTAAGGGCTGACATTCCGGTTCCGACAATCCTTGCACATGCGATTGCCGGGCCCCTCGCTCGTGAAGGGCTCGCGGCAGGTGAGGCATGGGCGGATCTGCACCTTCGGCTTGACATGCTTGACGCCTGTTCCGGCTTCATCCGCCGCGACAATGCCAGGGAGCCTCATTCGGCCTCACCGTCATCGTCGGGATCGGGTTCGTCGGTCTGCCAGACAAGATGGTCGCCGTACCGCGCCACCGCCTCGTCGCGGGCGTCGTAGTATTGCAGGTTCAGGTATGGATCGCCGTTGAACGCATCGAGGTCCGACTGGCGCGGCTCGCGCCCCTCCGCCAGATCATCCAGCGCTCGGTAGAGCGCCTTGCAGCGGGGATCGTCCTTGGTGCGGTCAAGCCACTCGGTCGCCGTCTCCTCCTTGGGTGGGGTGCTGTATTTCTCCACCCAGGCATCGGCCAGAAGGCGCGAAATGGGATCGCTCACCGGCCCACTCCTTCCAGTGCCTTGAGGCTCTTGGCGGCTTTCGCGGCCGGTGCGTTCCGCAGAGCGGCAATATCCCCCATCCGCTTCACCAGGGCGCTCGTGGAGGAACAGACATGGCTGATTGCCGCCTCGGTCGCCTCAAGCTGGGCGTTGTCCACCGGGGCGAATTTGGCGGCGGCACGGGCCCGGAGCATCGCGTGGGCGGCAGGTTCAAGCCCAGAGAGGAACGGCTGGGCATGGAGCACAGCCGCGACGGTGGGCACGTCGCCCGCATCGACGGCTTGCGCCACGAACCGGGTCCGCTCGTCCGGCTTCTTCAGTGCCTTGATATGCGCCCGCACTTCGGCCGCGAGGGCAAGACCTTCGGGCGTCTTGCGCGCCGGGTGATCGAGCGCCGCCGCCACGCGGGATGCCAGGGTGTCGCGGTAGCCGTTCAACTCCGTCACCCGGCGGTCGATGGTCGGCGCAACACGGTCGAAGGCCTTCTCGGCAGCGTTGATGAATTCGTCAGCGTCCACAACGCGGGTGGGCCTGCCATTCCGCATACGCACGTTGTCGCTGAATTCAGTGCGGCCGCCGCGTTCGGCGGCCTGCTGGCGACGGCGGGCCGGATCGGCGATTGCCTGCAAGTGGAGCTCGGCGTCGTTCATCCGGCCGAACAGGTCATACCCGCTCCGCAGCGCCTCGCGCGCAGCGGCGAGAACGGACGTGCCCAAGGTGCCTTCGGCATCGAGCGCCTGCCCGATGCCCAGAAGGCTGTCCGGGTGCAGGCTGAGCGGCACATCAGCGCGGATCGGGGTGCTGTCGTCGAGAATGCGTGTCATGGTTGGTCTCCTAGAAGTAGCCAGCAGAAAGCCGCCCGTGTGTGGCCAGCATCACGGGGGAATTGACGAGGTATCGGATGGCGTCGGCCGCGTGGTCGGCGGCGGTTGTGTCCACGTCCTCAAGGCGCACGTCATCGCGCGGGAGGAGCGGCAGGGTTTCGAGGGCGTAGCGGCACCGTTCCGAAATCCAGAGGCCGGGCGTGTCGGGATCGTCGGCGCGCGCGGCGGCCATCATCGACTTGACCTTCACCCAGCCGGAAATGCGATCCTTGCGGGGCTTGACCAGGTGGAGGCCGTAGCGGGTTAGCTGCTCAATCAGGGTGTCGTTCTGGAGCCCGCGCGCATCGTCGCCCACGCCATGTTTGCGGATGCTCCACCGCTCGCATGCCGCCAGCACTTCCTCTGCCAGCATTTGCGGCGGCCAGCCCTTCCCCGCGTTCGGGTCGTCGGCGCGGGCGCTGTGCACCTCGTCCACGATGATCCACGAATGCTTGGGGAACACTTTGCCGCCGGGGCCGATGAGGCCGGGCTGGCGCGGCTGCACCGCCAGCATGACGGCCGATGGAGCGGACCAACCCCAGTCGAGCGAGACGCAGCTATACCAGCCGTGCTCGGCAACGCGCCCAGCGGGGACACGCCACCCGCTATCGGGAATGATGCAGTGGTCGCCGAACACGTCCGCGAAGAACGCGCCCGCGAGGTCGGCCCAATTGTTGTTCAGCCAGGCCTCGGCCAAGGCGCGGTCGCCACCCGACGACGCGATCAGCGAACGGGCATAGCGTTCGGTGTCGATGGTCGGGTTGTCCAGATAGGTGGACGGGGCATAGACCCATCGCGAGCCGTCATCGAGCTCGTAGGGCCGCCACGGGATGCGGCCGGTCACATGCATCCGCGCAATGGTGGCGTGTAGCGGGCCGCCGGGGTTTCCGAGCACAATCATGCGGGTCGGGATGCCAGCCGGGCCGCGCAGGTTGGCGCGCAGCATGTTGATGTAGCGCAGGGTGGTGAAGTTGGTAATTTCGTCCACCGCGAGCAGGTTGGCTTCCTGCCCCTGCCACTTGGCCACGTCCTTCTGCGTCGAGAGGTTGCCCAGGGTCACGACCGCCCCGTTCGGGCAGCGGATTACGAAGTCGGCGCGGTTGCTGCTGATGCCGCCGGGGAAGGCATCGCGGAACAGGGCTTCAAGCTCGTCCCACAGGTTGGCCAAGCTCTTGTAGGTGGCGCGCAGGATCAGGACGCGGGCCTTATCCTCATATTGGACGCAGTGGCGCAGCACGAGCAGCGCCAGCGCAGTCGTCTTGCCGGAACCTCGACCACCCAGCATGGCGATGTTCAGGTCTTCGGGGATGGCGAGGACGCGCTCCTGCCACGGGGTTGCGGTGGCGAGCTTACTCATCGGCCGCACTCCCCTGCGAGGCCGCCTCGACCATGTGCATATAGGCCCGCTCGTCCATCGCGCCGGGCAGGTTAATCTGCACCGCGACCTTGGGAGCCGTGTCGGTCTGCCCGGTTTCCCGGTAGCCGTGGCGGCACTTCAACAGGAACATGGCGGCGGCGACTTGGCCCTTGCGGGCCGCCTCCAGCAGGCTGTGGACCAACTCGTGTTCGAGCCCGCCAAGCCCAACTGCAAAGGCCTCCTCCACCTCAGGCTGGCGCTTCCTGCACTCGCGCATCACCCTGGCGGACATGCCCAGGGCGGCGGCGATGGAGGTGACGGGGTGGCCGTTCCGCGCCATCGTCGTGATGATGTCGAGGCCGGGGGCATGGACCGTCACCATGCCATCGTGTCCGCGAGTGGTCGGGAGGGCGATTTCGCCGGTAGGCGGTTCGCTAGACGGTTCGGGCTTAATGTTCATGGTTTGTTCCATACACTTTTCCAATGGGTTAGGGCTCTAGGTTTGGGGCCTGCAAAGCGGGCAACGGCGGAAATTGGTGGTGCGCGGCGGTACGACGCCCTTGGCGGGCGTCTTTTTTAGTCGGCACGAGGGCGGGATGGGCGGGCGCACGGCGCGATGCCAGGGAGAGACGGGGCGCAGGGTTAGCAGGGTTTTGCGGCGGCCCCTGCCACCCCCTACTACTACTCCCCCTCTTCTTGTTGTTGTTAACAACAACAGAAACATGGTTTGGCCGATTTGGGGCTAGGCAAATACCCAGCGAAACCCTGCTAACCCTGCGCCCTTGGTTCAGAACGGACATGGCCCGTCCCCTTGGTCATCGGCCAACGCCGGTTCCGGCTCGCCCTCAATCCACCACTCCTGCACTCCAAGCCGATTGGGCTTCGACCGCAGTGTGATGCCCATGAAGGGCACGTCCCGATGCCGTAGTAGCAAGCGACCTGCGCGCCGTTTATCCCATTCGCCACGATCGAGGTGGCGGCCGAGGGCAAAACGCAAGGCCTCAAGGCCCGCGTTGCTATCGACCTGGCTGATGGTGATGTGCCGCCCGACACCAATATGCGTCAGCAGCAGTCGGAAGAGCTCCGCTTTTTCCTCCACCAGCGGATTGTCGTCCTTAACTGCCAGCCGGGTTTCGGCGGGATCGACATGACCGAGCCAAACCAGGGCTCCGCGCACCAGGTCCCAATCTTCAAAGCTCCCGAACGGCGGCACCTTCACCGGCCGCCCAGCGGCGATGTAGGCGCGCACCACGGTAAGGGCGTCCGCGACAAGTTGCGGCCGCGCTTCCCGCACATCTTCCACGGCATCGAAATCGAACGCCCGTTCATCAGGGTTCATCATTTTCGCATCGAGACGGCAGACTACCGCCCGGCGAGCCATGTCCCCGCGCAGGCGGATGTTGTTGCCTGTCGCGAGCATCAGGACGCGGGTGCTGAGGCGCACTCGTTCGCTCTGCCCCAAGATGCGCGCCTGCACCGTCTCGTTCGTCAGCATCGAACAGAGGAAGTCGCCCTCTAGCTCAGTCGAGACGTTGTCGATCAGCACGACCGGGTCGCCAGTGCGGAGGATCGCCACAAGCCGCTTCTCGTTCTCCTCGCCGTCCGCGCTATGCGTGACGCCAGACGGGGGAACGCCCGTGCCCATGATGCCGATAATCTCCGCCAGCTTAGTCTTGCCGGTGCCGGCAGCCGGGGCGTCAATTTCGTGGAGCGGGCACGTCCGTAGCTCGCCCCGGATAACGGCCGAAATCATCCCCGAAAGGGCCACCGAACGGGCAGCCTCATCCACGAAGGGGAAACCCCGCAGTGGGTGGGCCAGCCGCGCCAGTGCGGCTTCAGCCTGTTCGCGCGTTGGCTGCATCGGCGCGGGCGGAAACATGCCGTCGGGGAACGCGAGGAACAGCTTGCTTTCGGGATCGTAGCCAGGGCGCTCGCAGGTCAGCGTTGGCGTCATCGACAGGCCCTTGATCGCCGGGAAGTGGCTTTCGTCCGCGATGGCGTGAAGCATCCCCAGGAGGCCTACGGTCGGAGCAACGCGGAACAGCTTCTTTCCTCGGCGCTCTACGAAAGTGCCGACGCGGCTGGCCTCTACGGTCAGCCATCCGGGTGCGGCGGTGCGAAGCTCGACCAAGCCAGCGTGGCGGAACAGTCCATCCTCCTCGCTCGCCTCTTCAAGCTGGCTCACGCGCACAAGGTCGGCATGGCGTCGGAATACACGGCCGCTCTTATGGACGAGAAGCGATTCAATCTCGCCAAGCATCCCGTGAAGGTCCGGGCGACCGAGAACAATCGCGTCTTCCGGCGGCTGTTCGTAACCGTCCCCGTCTGCGTCGGCGTCATCTTGCCGTAGCCACGCGCGAAGGCGCTTTTCACAGGCCTGCATTCCGACGTGTTCGAGGAAGCCAGGTAGGCCCGTGACAGCTTCGCCCGCATCGCGCTTGGCGGCGGCCGACCGAGCCTTGCCGCGCCGCTCGTCGGACATGTCGCCGTTCAACCGAGCAACAGCTACCACGATTTCGTCTGCCGTTTCCGGTTCGACGCCCAGATGGACCAGCGCACCCGCGAGATGGAAGCAGAACCAGTCCCGGCCGCCTTCCGGGGGATAGCAGGCAGCAGCGAAGGAGACGAACGCAAGAAGGCCTGCGCGGAAGCGAAGCTCTTCCCAATCCATCTCCGGTATATCTGTTGAACCGTTCGGTGGCGTGTTGCTCACCAGCGGATCGCCACCAATCACCGAGGGCGGGAATACAGTAAATCCCTTCCCAGCCCGAACCTCAAGCACCATCGCCTTCGGCAGGTTCAGCGCACCAATGGCATCAAGCTCGGTTTGCTTGGTGAAACCGAATTTCTCCACTTTGTCCGGTGCGTCGCGGCAGACCACCAGACGATGACCCGGCGAGTTGGCTGGGAGGCTTGCCCGGCGGAACGAAGGCAAGTGGCCAAAGAAGCACTCCATCCCGGCAAGCGAACGTGCCTGGGGGATGTCGAGGTCAATGTCCACGAGGTGGCCCGACTTCTCGCCAAGCTGCACCCCGATATTCTTGCTGCCCTCAAAGTCACGGGCGGTTGGCGTGGCGTTCTGCCACCCCTTCTCGCTCAACGGTTGCTTACTGCCCGGCTTCAACTGCACCAGGCGGAAGCCAGCGCCGATATATGCCATAGCAGCATCGACCATGCGGATTGCGTGCGGATCGACGTCAGCCATGCGCCAGCATCCTTTCCGCAACCCGACGCACCGGCTCCGGCAGGCTTGGCGGCAGACAACGATTGAGGGTGGCGTAGGGCGCATAGCAACGCGCCTGTGTCCGTCCTGCCCAATCCAGCCCGTCCTCAAATTCACGGTCCATGTCGAACACGATTTCCGCGAACTCGACAGCGCGGCGCGCTGCGTAGTGGAGAGCAAATGGCAATTCGCTGATTGCGCGGCCGTGGTCGGGGAGTGAAGATGCTGCCTGGTGGTTGGCTTCGGTCAGGCCCGCTCCGGTTTCGGCCGGGGCGGGCTTTTCATATGGGCGGGCCATCATACATCGCCCCCCGCATCCATCCATGCCCGCACTTCGGCGGCACGGTAGCGAACGCTGTTTCCGACTTTCATGTAGGGAGGGCCCAGGCGCTTAGCGCGCATGCCTTCCAGCCCCTTGGGCGAGAAACCCGTCATCTGCGCGACCTGAAACGCGGTCAGGTATTCAGGAGCGACGGGTAGCTCCCCCTGGCGAAGGCGCTCGACCAACCGGACGGCGACCTGTTCGCCAATCCGGTCAGCAAGCTCCACAATCGAAGTATCTACATCCATAGCTTGACCACCAACTACGACCGCCTGCGAAGCGGTCGGGTTAGTGGCCAGCCACATACCTTTCGGTAATGTCAGACCCCGAAGGGCCGCCGGTTTGCTGGGCTCTCGCTAGAACCTCGTCGGGCGCGTTAGGGATTTCCGGCTTCCCTGCCCGAAGATGCAGCCACGAATTAGATGCCTACGCGGCGAGACTTTCGCAACCCCGTTCAGCATCTTTCGGCATGCACAATGCCAGCAAGTGCTCGGTCATCTTGTCTTGTGTTTCGAGCAGGCCATCAAAGAGCGCCTTCTCATGCACATATACACCGTCGATGCCGGGCACGGCATGGTCGAGCATCAACCGGGCATTGATGCGGTCGATGCCGATACGCTGCGCAACGGTACGATAAGTATGGCGCAGGATATGGCCGGTTTCGCTGGGCAGCGTCTTTTCCTTCCAGACCTGCGTGGCGATCACGTCGCGGCTGCTATTCGCGCGAGTGGGAAACAGCCAGGGGGTGCCTGCATAGAGAAGGTCGCCCGCTGCAATCACCCGCTTCACGAGCTCGACCATGTAGCCGGACAGCGGAAGCGCGAATGAGCGGCCCGACTTCATGCGTGGGATCACGATGGCGCGTTCGTTCAGGTTCACCCATTCGCGGCGCAGCGATACCAGCGTCCCCGGCCGAAGGCCGCTCAACAGACCGAACACATGCATATCGCGCCGGATCGGATTGGGGATGGCCTGCACCCGTTCCCACCAGTGGGGCAGGTCGTCGGGCATGATGACACGGTTGCTGGCGCGCTCCTTGTTGAAGGTGACGGCCTTCACCGGATTGTCGCCAATGGCATCGGGATCGTCGGCCGCCTTGATCGCGAGATTGAAGGCTGCGCGGAACTCCTTGAACACCATGTTGGCAGCGCGCTTGCCGCTTTCCCGCGTCAACTCCTTGTGCCGTTCGCGGGCCATGCTGCGCTTGATTTCGCTGATCGGGATGTCGAGCCACGCCTTGAGTTGCCGGTCGCGCCGGGACAGCACATCCTCAATGGTCCGTTCGCGGCAATCGCGTGCCCGCATGTCGGAAGCGTACTCATCGTACATGCGCCGTACGGTCCAGGCATCTGGGCTGGCGCCCTTGTCTTCCGGCCGGGCATTGGGGTCTTCGCCCCGCTTCACCTGGGCGATTAGCTCTTGGGCTCGCGTCCGTGCATCATCCAGGGTGATATCGTCGGTGGTGCCCAGGGTGCGGCGGAAGGTCTTGACGAAGCGGCGGCGGCCGCGCTCGCCAACGTAGAGATCACGCTGGACCTTATAGCTCTTGCTCTTCTGGTTTATCTGAACGAGCAATCCGGTAACGGCCGTGTCGCGCACGGTGTATGGCCGGTCCAAATATCCCAAAGTGCGGATATAGCCTTCGGTAAGGCGGCGCGGCTGTGGGTTTCCTGTCATTCTTGGCTCCTACGTTGCGAACCGTCTGCGCCACGCCAGCGAACCGTTTTCGAACCGGGTGCGTGGAGTGGCACAAAGGGTGAACGAGGGACTTCATCTCCAAGAATGCGAGTGCAGACAATCGTTTAGAGTGCTACAGCGGGCTCGGCGGTGCCTGTAGGAATCGACTTCTAAGCGAATGGTCACAGGTTCGAATCCTGTCGGGGTCGCCATCTCCCCTTTCAGTTCAGCGCTTTTCCTGGTGATCGGCGCGATCCCGGATCGGCCGCATGGCCTGATAGACCATTCCGCTCAGCAGCAGGCTGCCCTGCCGCGACAGATGGTCGTCGTCCGAATAAAGCGGCACTCCATGCATCATGGTCGCGCAATGGCCGCTGCGGCAAAGAAGGCGGTGCGGATAGACGATGCCCGCCGCGAAACGCCGCCGCATCTCGTCGAAGGCGCCGAACACGCCGCGCTGCCGCCGGAGGTAATCCGCCAGCGACAGGTCCAGTCGCGCCGGTTCGCTGTAGAGTTCCGCCCGCGCCAGGCTTTCCGGCACGTTGCGGCGGAATTCGGGAATGGGCGCGACCAATATGACCCGCTTGCCCATGCCGGTCAGCGCCCGCACGCTCTCCCTCAACCCGGCGCGGAACAGCAGGGCGTCGCGGCTGAGGCTCCTGTCGTCATCCGCGTCCCGGCCCAGATAGCAGGGCGTCCCGCCTTCGGGACGGCGCCCATTGGCGCACAGGCCCCAGCGGGACACCAGGAAGACGGTGTGGATGGTCGGGCTGTCGCGCAGCATCGCCAGCACCTGGGCGTTAAAGGCGCTGCAGTCATGGCTGGCGGGCTGGTCCAGCCGGTCCAGCCCCAGCAGGGTGGGACAGGCGGGATAGGATGCTATCCGGCCGGACAGGCCCAGCGCATCGCCCGCCTGGTCGAACGCGGGTTTCAGCGCATGGGCGTGGGAATCGCCCCACAGCAGGAAGCTGGGCGGCGTGCCGTTATGCGCGCCCACCGCGCACAGCGCCCGGTGCCGCACCGCCGCCATGCCCGAACAACGCTCCGGCAGATAGGCCATGCTCCCGCTCGCCGCATCGAGCGCCGCGACGGAGGGCGCCACCCGCGCGGGCAGGCCGCCGGACAGATAGAGCAGCGCGCCCGCCCCGCACCCCGCCGCCATCATCGCGCCGGCGAGGGCAAAGGCGCGGCCGGTCGTGAAGCGGCGCGCCCTGCGGAACGGCTCCTCGATGAAGCGCCAGGAGAGAGTGGCGAGGAGGAGCGAGAGCAGGATGATGAACAGTTGCTCCCGCAACCGCCAGTCGCCGTCCGTGCGATAGGTCCAGAAGACGACCAGCGGCCAGTGCCACAGATAGAGCGAATAGGAGATGCGGCCGACCGCCACCGGGACCGCTCTGCCCAGCATTCGGCTGACCGCCGACCCGCCTTGCCCCGCGTGCAGGATCAGCATCGCGCCCAGCACCGGGTAAAGCGCGTTCAGGCCGGGAAAGACGGTCGCGCCGGAAAAGCCGAACAGCGCCCAGCCGATCGACGCCAGGCCGGCCAGCGCGCAGAGCTGCGCCGCCCATCGGCTCCGCAGCGGCGGCAACAGCCCGGTCGCCAGCAACGCGCCCGCCAGCAGCTCCCATGCGCGGGGAAAGGGAAGGTAGAAGGCCAGCACCGGCGCCCGGTCGACCAGCAGCAGCGCCGTGCCGAAGGACAGGAGCGCCACCGCCCCCAGCAGGAGCCTTGTCCGCCCTCCCGCCCGGACGGCGCAGAGCATCAGCAGCGGGAAGAGGATGTAGAATTGCTCCTCCACCGCCAGCGACCATGTGTGCAGCAACGGCGCTTCCTCCGCCGCGCTGCCGAAATAGCCGCTGTGCCGCGCGAAATGGAGGTTGCTGGCGAACAGCACCGTCGCCGCCGCGCTCAGGCCAAGCGCGCGATAGTCCAGCGGCAGCAGGATGCGGCTGCCGACGATGATGGTGACGGCGATGGTCGCAAACAGCGCGGGGAATATCCGGCGGATGCGCCGCGCATAGAAATCGGCGATGCTGAACCGGCCTTCCGCCAGTTCCCGGCCGACGATCGAGGCGATCAGATAGCCGGAGATGACGAAGAAGATGTCGACGCCGACGAAGCCGCCGGAAAAGGGCCAGAGGTCGACATGGTAAAACAGCACCGGCAGCACCGCCAGGGCGCGCAGCCCGTCTATGTCGCGCCGATAGGCGGTTGACGGACGGGCTTCGCCGACGGGCAAAGCGGAACAGGATATGCTGGCGGCGATGCTCTTTTCCTCCCTGTTTTAGGGACTTGGCGGGCAGGCATTGGTGATAAAGCCCGTAGCGGCGAGCGCACCGGCGCATCGGGACAGGTGCAAGGGGCAAAGGTGTTAGGCGACGTGGACAGGTACCGGAGACTGACCGATTTGGGTGAATTCCCGCCATTCCCCCTTTCGTCACCCCGGGCTCGACCCGGGGTCCCGCTTTCTTTCTGAGTCCGCGCCCAGCCCAAGGCAGCGGGACCCCGGATCAAGTCCGGGGTGACGGGAAACTAATGACCGCCACTGGCCACTTCCCGGCATTTTCGAATGCGCCCCTCCGCCCAGGCTCTCATGAGCCACTTGTCTCGTTCGAGCGCCTCCCCAGGAGCAAGGCGCGCCGTGGGGAGAATCCCGCGATCTGACCGTCCGCCATTCCACAGCTGCCGACAGCATTTATTTACCATCCGCACCTATGATGGCGCGATCATGAATGGACGCGCCCCATGATCTACAAGGCCTTCGCCGCCGTGACCCTGATCGCCGCTCCGGTCATCGTATTGACGGTGCAGAGCTTCGCGCCCCGCGCCAACCATGCCGTGCCGACGGCCGCCGTCGCCCCGGCTCCAGCGCCTGTGGTGATGCCCGCCGAGGCCATGCCCTCCCCGCCGCCGGCCCCAATGCCGGGCGCCGCCGACTTCGGCCAGCCCATGCCGGAGGCGGGAAAGCCCTTCCTCGCTCCAGGCGCCGGGCTGCCCGCCGCGCCGGCATCGAACGTGACGCCGGTCGAGGACGCGCAGCCGTCGGACGAGACGCCCCGATAAGGCCGGGCCTCACATTCCCTTGAACGTATCGCACTGCGCGGGGTCGCCGCTGTCCAGCCCCTTGCGCAGCCAGGTCATTCGCTGCTCGCTGGTGCCATGGGTGAAGCTCTCCGGCACGGGACGGCGACCGGCCGCCTTTTGCAGCGTGTCGTCGCCTATGGCTTGCGCCGCCTTCATCCCCTCCTCCAGATCGCCCGGCTCCATCAGGCCGGTGCGCTTGGCCCAGACGCCCGCATAGCAGTCCGCCTGCAATTCGACCCGCACCTGCAACGCATTGCCCTGTTCCTCGCTGACGGCGCGCTGGCGCTGGTTCACCTCGCCCAACGTCCCCTCCAGATCCTGCACATGATGGCCGACCTCATGCGCGATCACATAGGCCTGGGCGAAATCGCCGGGCGCGCCGAAGCGCTGGCGCAGTTCGTTGAAGAAGTCGGTGTCGAGATAGACTTTCCGGTCATTGGGGCAGTAAAATGGCCCCATGGCGCTCTGCGCCGCGCCGCATCCCGACACGCCGCTTTGGGAATAGAAGGACAGGACCGTCGGCTGATATTGCCGCCCGGCCTGCTGGAACAGCGGCCCCCAGACGCGCTCGGTCGATCCCAGCACCTTCAGGGACCAGTGCTGCACGTCGCTCAGCCGGGAAGCGTCGCGACTGACCTGCCCGCCCTGCGGCATCTGGCCGCCGCCGCCCATCAGGCTCAGGGGATTGACGCCCATGACGGCAAGAATGATCAGCACCACCACGATGCCGCCGCAGCCGAACCGGCTGCCGATCAGCGGCAGCAACAGGCCCAGCCCCCCGCCCAGCCCACCACCCGGCCCCCCGCGACCGTCCTGAATCTCGAAATTGGCGCTTTCCCGTTCGTCGTCGAGCCGCATCTCGTCCCTCTCTTTCCCCGCCCTGCCTATTCCATTCCGCCGCCGGTGGAAACGTCCCGATGCCCTGCGGGTTGCGGCGGACGCGCTGTCCCATGACGAGATTGTAACGAGACATTCAGTTGGAATGCGACAAGACTATTCTATATTGCGGTGCGACATGGCCGATACCGAATCCCAGCTGCGCCGCCGCGCCAACATGCCGCTGCCCCTCCCCCGCGAAGTCGCCCTGTTGCTGCAGGGCGGCGGAGCGCTCGGCTCCTTCCAGGCGGGGGTCTATCAACGGCTGGACGAGCTGGGAATCGACGTCAGTTGGGTCGCGGGCATCTCCATCGGCGCAGTCAACGCCGCCATCATCGCCGGCAATCCGCCACACAAGCGCCTCGCCCGGCTCAAGAAATTCTGGCTGACCGTGTCGGGCGGCATGCCCAATGTCGTGCTGCCGGAAATCGACCATATCCGGGAGGCCGCCCATCTGATGGCGGCGGGTTCGGTCGCCACCTTCGGCGTGCCGGGCATGTTCCGCCCGCGCCTGTGGCCCGCGACGCTGATGCCGGAAGGGACGCCGGGCGCGATCAGCTTCTACGACAGCGCGCCGCTCAAGGACACGCTGGACGCCTGCGTCGACTGGGATCTGCTGAACGACGGGCCGGTGCGCCTGTCGGTGGGCGCGGTGGACGTGGAAAGCGGCAATTTCGCCTATTGGGACACGCGCGGCCGGGGCGGCAACACCCGGATCGACGCGCGCCACATCATGGCGTCGGGCGCCCTGCCCCCCGGCCTGCCGCCGATCGAGATCGACGGGCGCTGGTATTGGGACGGCGGCATCGTTTCCAACACGCCGCTCGCCCATGTGCTGGACCATCAGAGCGCCGACATGCTGGTGTTCCAGGTCGACCTGTTCCCCGCCGAAGGGCCGATGCCCCGGCAGATGACCGACGTCTATTCCCGGACCAAGGACATTCAATATTCCAGCCGCACCCGCCAGGTGACCGACCAGTATCTGCGGCTGCGCAAGGAGCACAAGGCGATCCGCGCCCTGCTGGACAAGCTGCCGCCCGAATTGCAGGAGGACGCCGACGCGCAGCGGCTGCGCCAGTTGCTGGACGTCGGGTCGGTCAACATCGTCCACCTCATCTACCGCAGCCGCGCCTGGGAAAGCGGGGCGCGGGACTTCGAATTTTCCCGCTCAACCATGCTGGATCACTGGTCGCAGGGCCGCGACGCGGTGGAGGAAGTGATGCACCAGGGCGACCTCATCGCCCGCAACATCGTCAACGGGAAAAGCTCCACCTTCGACCTCGACGCGCCCGACCATCTCAAGGAGAAGCAGGCATGAGCAAGTCCCTGTCCGGCCAGAACTTCGCTGGAAAGACCGCCCTCATCACCGGATCGACCTCCGGCATCGGCCTCGCCTATGCCAAGGCGCTGGCCGGGGAAGGCGCGAATGTCGTCATCAACGGCTTCGGCGATGCGGACGCGATCGAGAAGGAACGCGCCGGGCTGGAGGCGCTGAGCGGGGCCAAGGCGCTCTACAGCGGGCACGACCTGACCAGGACCGACCAGATCGAGGCGATGATGCAGGAGGCGGCCGACGCCTTCGGCGGCGTCGACATCCTCGTCAACAATGCCGGGATGCAGCATGTCGCCCCGGTCGAGGAGTTTCCGGTCGACAAATGGAACCTCATCATCGCGCTCAACCTCAACAGCGCCTTCCACACCTCCCGCCTCGCCATTCCCTATATGAAGCGCAAGAAATGGGGGCGCATCATCCAGACGGCATCGGCGCATTCGCTGACCGCCTCCCCCTATAAGAGCGCCTATGTGACGGCCAAGCACGGGCTGGCGGGCTTCACCAAGACTCTGGCGCTGGAACTGGCGACCTTCGGCATCACGGCGAACTGCATCTCGCCGGGCTATGTCTGGACGCCGCTGGTGGAAAATCAGATTCCCGACACGATGAAGGCGCGCGGCATGACGCGGGAGCAGGTGATGAACGACGTGCTGCTCGCCGGGCAGCCGACCAAGCAGTTCGTGACGGTCGAGCAGGTGGCGTCCATGGCGCTCTATCTGTGCAGCGATGCCGCCGCCAACATCACCGGCGCTAATATGAGCATCGACGGCGGCTGGACCGCGCAATAGCCATGGGCGTCCGACCGCCAATGGCGGCTGTTTCCTAACATGGATCGTGTCATATTGGGAACAGATGGAAGGATTTGTATTCATTGAGGAAACCCAATGCGGTCGGCGCAGGTTATCCCCTCCGACACGCCAAGCGGCGAAATTGGAAAAGGGACTTCTCATGAAGAAATATCTCGTTGCGGCCGCACTGGTTGCGGCCCTGCCCTCGGTAGCGTCGGCGCAGGAGGAAGCCGCTCCCGACGGCACCCAGGCCTTCGGCGTCGAACCCTATGTCGGCATATTGGGCGGCTATCACAGCTTCGACCGGCGCACCGAATTCGGCAGCGTTCCGGGCGAGACGATCATGAACGGCGCGATCATCAGCGGCGTCGCGGGCGTCAACGTGCCGCTCGGCCCCGTCTTCGTCGGCGTCGAGGGCAATGCGACCAAGGGTTTCAGCGACATCGACTGGGAATATGGCGTGAAGGGACGCTTCGGCGCGCGGGCCGGGGAAAGCGGCATGATCTTCGCGTCGGCCGGCTATCAGTGGGTGAACGGCAAGGGCGGCTGGCCGGACCGCAAGGACTGGATGTACGGCCTGGGCGTCGAAGTCGGCCCCAAGGACATCGGCCTGGGCGGCATTACCGGAAATAGCGGCATCCGCCTGCGCTTCCAGACCGAAACCTATGATTTCGACAGCTTCCGGCCCACGGCCGGCGTGATCTTCCACTTCTGACGCCTCCCATGGCATCGGCAGGAGCGCCCGTCGGCAATGGCGGGCGCTCTTGTCATGCCCAAAGGGGGCAGGGCATGCCGAAGGCCCCTTAAAAGCCGGGTCGAATCCGCTTATGGTCCCCCCTCCATCAGGGAGACCCATCGATGCGTCATGCGTTGACGGCCGTCATGGCCGCCGCCAGCCTTATATCCATTGCCCATGCCCAGCCCCCCGGCGCGTCCGTCCAAGGGGCGACGCCATCCAGTGCCATCGCGGCGACCATCGCGAAGGACATGGACGGGCTGATGACGCTCTATCGCGACCTGCACGCCAATCCCGAACTGTCGGAACAGGAAAGCGCCACCGCCACCAAGCTCGCCCGGCGGTTGAAGGCGATGAAGTTCGCCGTCACCGAAAAGGTCGGCGGAACGGGCGTGGTCGCGGTGCTGAAGAACGGGTCCGGCCCGGTGCTGCTGATCCGCGCCGACATGGACGGGCTGCCCGTGACCGAGCAGACCGGCCTGGAATTCGCCTCCAGGGTGAAGGCGAAGACCGCCGACGGCGCCGAAACCGGCGTGATGCACGCCTGCGGGCATGACACGCACATGACCGCCTTCATCGAAACGGCGCGGCTCCTGTCATCGATGAAGGAGGATTGGAAGGGCACGCTGGTGATGATCCTCCAGCCCGCCGAAGAAGTGGGACGCGGCGCCCGGCTGATGCTGGAGGATGGACTCTACACCCGCTTCCCGCGCCCGACCCATGCCATCGCCTTCCACGACGCCGCCAATCTGGAGGCGGGGAAGATCGGCTATACGCCGGGCTTCGCGCTCGCCAATGTGGACAGCGTCGACCTGCTGGTGCGCGGCGCGGGCGGCCATGGCGCCTATCCGCAGACGACCCGCGACCCGATCGTGCTGGGGGCGCGGATCGTGACCGCGCTGCAAACGCTGGTCAGCCGGGAACAGGATCCGTTCGATCCGGCCGTCGTCACCGTCGGCAGCTTCGCCGGCGGCGCCAAGCATAATGTCATTCCCGACGACGCGAAGATGCTGCTTACCGTGCGCAGCTATTCCGACGAAACGCGGGAAAGGCTGATCCGCGGCATAGAACGCATCGCCCGGGGCGAGGCCATTGCCGCGGGCGTGCCGGACGACAGGATGCCGCTGCTCTCGGTCAAGGACGAATTCACGCCTTCCACCTACAATCCGCCCGCCTTCGCCAACCGGATGGCGGAGGTGCTGAAAAGCCATTTCCCCGAAGGCACGGTCAGCGAAACCAGGCCCTCCATGGCCGGGGAGGATTTCGGCCGCTATTACCGCGCCGACAAGAGCATCGAGAGCTTCATCTTCTGGGTCGGCGGCGTGCCGGCGGACCGGATGGCGAAGGCCGCGGCGGGCGAGATCAGCCTGCCCTCGCTGCACAGCCCCTTCTGGGCGCCTGAGGCCGACAAGGTCATCGCCACCGCCAGCGAAGCCATGACGGTGCTGGCGATGCACATATTGAAACGGGATTGAGGCTGAAGCCCCTCATTCCCCCTCCCGCAGGCGTTCAAACGAGGCACGTGACTCGTTTGAACGCCTGCGGGAGGGGGAATGACTTGGCCTGGCCAAAAGTCACCCTGCCCGGCAACCCTGAAAAAGGGCGCCACCTCCCGGCAGCGCCCCTTCCCAATCCATAACGCCGGTCAGGCGCCGGCAGGCGACGGATCGCCGAACGGCCCCTTGCGCCGCCGGGTCTTCGGAATCGAGGATCCGACCGCCGGGATCGTGGAGGGCTTGATCGTCGTGCCGTCGTCGCGGGTGATCTCGCCCTTGTCGAGCAGCGTCTTGATCTCCTCGCCGCTCAGCGTCTCATATTCCAGCATAGCGTTGGCGAGCAGGTGAAGCTGGTCCTCATGACCCTTCAGCACTTCCTGCGCCCGCGCATAGCCCTGTTCGACCAGCCCGCGAATTTCCTTGTCGATCAGCTTCGCCGTCTCGTCCGACATGTGGACGCGCTGGCTCTGCGAATAGCCGAGGAAGGTTTCGCCCTGCTGCTCCTCATATTGCAACGGACCGAGCTTGTCGGACATGCCCCATTGCGTGACCATGTCGCGGGCCAGCTTGGTGGCGTACTGGATGTCGCCCGACGCGCCGCTGGACACCTTGTCGTAACCGAAGATGATCTCCTCCGCCACGCGCCCGCCCATGGCGACGGCCATGTTCGCGTGCATCTTGTCGCGGTGATAGCTGTAGCTGTCCCGCTCCGGCAGGCGCATCACCATGCCCAAAGCGCGGCCGCGCGGGATGATCGTCGCCTTGTGGATCGGGTCGGACGCCGGTTCATGGACGGCGACGATGGCATGGCCGGCCTCATGATAGGCGGTCATTTTCTTTTCATCGTCGGTCATGACCATGGAGCGGCGCTCGCTGCCCATCATCACCTTGTCCTTGGCGGCCTCGAACTCGTCCATGGCGACCAGGCGCTTGCCGCGACGGGCAGCCATCAGCGCCGCTTCGTTGACGAGGTTGGCGAGATCGGCGCCGGAGAAACCGGGCGTGCCCCGCGCAATGGTGCGCGGATTGACGTCCGGCGCCAGCGGCACCTTCTTCATGTGCACGGCCAATATCTTCTCGCGGCCCTCGATATCGGGGCGCGGCACGACGACCTGACGGTCGAAGCGGCCGGGACGCAGCAGCGCGGGGTCCAGCACGTCGGGGCGGTTGGTCGCCGCGACGATGATGATGCCCTCATTCGCCTCGAAACCGTCCATTTCGACCAGAAGCTGGTTCAGCGTCTGCTCGCGCTCGTCATTGCCGTTGCCCAGGCCCGCGCCGCGATGGCGGCCGACCGCGTCGATTTCGTCGATGAAAACGATGCAGGGCGCGTTCTTCTTCGCCTGCTCGAACATGTCGCGCACGCGGCTCGCGCCGACGCCGACGAACATCTCGACGAAATCCGAACCCGAAATGGTGAAGAAGGGCACGCCCGCCTCGCCCGCGATGGCGCGGGCCAGCAGCGTCTTGCCGGTGCCGGGCGAACCGACCAGCAGCGCGCCCTTGGGGATCTTGCCGCCCAGGCGGGCGAATTTGCTGGGGTCTTTCAGGAACTCGACGATTTCCTGCAATTCCTCACGCGCCTCGTCGATGCCGGCCACGTCATCGAACGTCACCTTGCCATGCTTTTCGGTGAGCAGCTTGGCCTTCGACTTGCCGAAGCCCATGGCCCCGCCCGCGCCGCCGCCCTTCTGCATCTGGCGCAGCACGAAGAAGGCGATGCCCAGGATCAGCAGGAACGGCAGCGACTGGTAGATCAGGATCATCCAGAAGCTCGGCTGCTCCTCCGCCTGGCCCGAATATTTGACGTTATAATCGTCCAGCAGGCCGGTCAGCCCCGGATCGTTCACCGGAACGGTGCTGAATTTCTGCCCGCTGGTCAGCGTGCCGGAAATCCGGTCGGCGGCGATGGCGACGTCCTTGACCTGGCCTTCCTGCACCTTGGCGCGAAATTCGGAATAGGCGATGCCTGCCCCCGCGCTCGACGCCGTGCGGCTGTCGAACATCGAGACGAACAGCAACAGGGCGACGATCACCCCGGCCCATATCATCGCGCTCTTGATCCAGGGGTTGCCCTGCGGGTCTTTCTCGTCGTTCATTCACCACTCTCTTTCACCCGGCAAGATAGGGTGCCGCAGCAAAATCGCAAGCGCCCCCCGCCTGAGGTCAACCGCCAGCAAATTGCGACAGGGCGATATAGGCCAGGATCACCGCGACCCCCGCCGACAGACCGCAAAGCATATAGCCGGTATAGAGCAGCATCGGCGGATGGGGCCGTTCCATCCGGTGATTGCGCTGCGCCGCCGAAAGAATGACGCTGGCCAGCAGGCCATAGGTCACCGCCGCAAATTCAAACATGAATCGAAAATTCCCACGCTCAACCGGCTTCATTAACCAGCATAGGCGTTAAGGAAAGGTCATTGCGCCCGGTCAATTCGACGGATTGTTCACTGCATGCGCCAAGCCGTGGAACCTTTCCGTAACGATCATTGCCAACGTCGCTGCGGCGCCGCCATCAGCGTCCAGCGCACCCCGCCCTTGAGGACGAGGCGGCCGATGCTCATCTTCCCGCCCGTGCGCGCCGCCGCGATCAGCCGGTCCACCGCCTCCCCGCGGAGGGGAACGGCATCGGGCTGCAAGCGCGCCACCATGCGCAGGATCAGGCGGCGGAGCAGTTCGCGAGGCAGGTCGGTCCGGTCCAGCGCCAGCCCGCCCCCATCGGGCAGCACATGGCGCGCCTCCAGATCGTCGACCATCCAGTCCAGCGCTTCCTCCGCCTCCGCCAGGGCCGCCGCGCTGCGCCCCGCCGCCGCCGCGTCGATCCAGTCGACGCCCGCCAACGCCGCGCGCAGGGCCGCCCGGTCGAAGCGCGCATCGCCGTTCGACGGATCGTCGACATGGGGCAGGTCGCGGTCCAGCGCATAGGCCAGCAAATCCGCCTTGCGCATGCCCAGCAGCGGCCGCAGCACCGCGCTCTGCCGCGCCCGCACGCCGGCCAGCCCGCCCACGCCCGCGCCCCGGTTGAGCCGCATCAGCAGCGTTTCCAACTGGTCGTCGGCATGATGCGCCGTCAGCAGCCAGTCCAGCCCCCGCGCCGCCCGCCATTCTTCCAACAGGGCATAGCGTTGCGCCCGCGCCCAACTTTGCACATTGCCCCGCACCGCGCCCTGCGGATGCAGCGTGGCATGCGCGATCCCGGCATCGCGGCACCAGCCCGCGACCATCGCCGCCTCCGCCGCTGAAGCCTCGCGCAGGCCATGGTCGACCGTCGCCGCTTCGACCCGCCCCGGAAAGGCCCGCGCCGCCAGATCGAGCAGGGCCATGCTGTCCGGCCCGCCCGACACCGCCACGCCGAAACGGGCGC
>NZ_ATDO01000061.1:0-6330 GCF_000445085.1 Sphingobium sp. HDIP04
CTGCGCGGCGACAACTACGATGGCCGGTTGAGCGGCGACTATGATGGCCGGTAGGATCGGTTGTCTGGTCTGATCGTAGGGAGGGGCGCAGCCCCGACCGGAGAGCGGACCAGACAACCGGTGGCGATCTTTTTCCCCTTCTTTCGGGGGGCAGATCGGGGCTGTGGCGGGCGGTGGTATCGGAACACTCATCGAACAACGAGCGATGGGTTTGCGATGCCGGGCCACCACATTTCCGATCAGCAGGTATTTCTCTTCATGACCCATCGTCGCCAACACACCCAGGCCGTCGCGGCTGCCAAGGCCGGTATCAGCGAACGCAGCGCACGCCGGATCGAGAACGATCCGCAGCTTCCGTCCCAGAAGAAGAAGGAGCGCCACTGGCGCACCCGCGCCGATCCGCTCGAGCCATTCTGGCCACGTATAGAGGAGTTGCTCCAGATCGACGGTATCATTGCCGTCACGGTCTTCGAGACGCTCCAGGACGAGTTCGGCGAGGATGCTGTTCCCGATGCGATACGACGAACACTGGAACGCCGGATCGCCCGCTGGCGGGCACTGCACGGCGGCGAGAAGGAGATCTTCTTCCCGCAGCATCATGAGCCCGGTCGGCAGGGCCTGTCGGATTTCACGGTATGCGACAGTCTCAAGGTCACTGTTGCCGGCGAGACCCTGGCCTATCGCCTCTACCACTTCCGCTTGGCGGCGAGTGGCTGGGAGCATGCGGCTGTCGTGCTGGGCGGGGAGAGCTTTGCCGCCCTTTCGGAGCACCTGCAGGATGCGTTGTGGAAGCTGGGCGGTGCGCCGGCCGAACACCGCAGCGATTCCCTGTCAGCCGCCTACAAAAACCTCAACGCCGATGCGCAGCGGGATTTCACCCGAAGCTATGACGAGCTGTGTCGTCATTACGGCATGCTTGCTACCCGCAACAACCGCGGCGAGGCGCACGAGAACGGATCGATCGAAGGTCCCCATGCCCATCTCAAGCGACGGCTCGATCAGGCCTTACGCCGGCGGGGCAGCCGCGATTTCGTTAGCATCGAGGCCTGGCGCGAGTTCGTTGAGGCGCAGGTCGCCAGACAGAACCGGCGACATGCTGCGCGCATCGATGCAGAACGCAGGGTACTCAAGGCGCTGCCCGCAAGGCGAACCACCGATTTCGCCATGGTCACCGTCGATGTCACCCGCAACGGCACCGTCGCCATCGATCGGGTTACCTATTCGGTGCCTTCCCGCCTCGTCGGACGGCGCCTCAACGCGCATCTCTTTGACGATCGCATCGAGCTCTTCCTCGGTCCAGACAGGGTAATGTCCACGCCGCGTGTGCGGATCAGTCATCCCCACCGGGGGCATAGCATCGATTTCCGGCACATGATCGGTAACCTGCGCCGCAAGCCCGGTGCACTGCGCAACCTCGTCTACCGCGAAGCCCTCTTCCCCGATCACGCCTACCGGCGGGCCTGGCAAGCCTTCGATGCCCAACTCGATGGACGGCAGGCCTGCCGCGATGCCGTCGCGCTGCTCGATATCGCCGCCAGGGGCGACTGTGTCGACGTGCTGGCCCGGCGGATCGATGAGGCTCTCGACAGCGGGCGCTTGCCCGATGTCGATGCGCTCAGGGACGAGTTCCTGCCAACCGCAAGATCGCAGCGCGATGTCGCTATCCCGCCACCCGATCTGCACAGCTACAACAGCCTGATCGCCAGCGGGGAGGTGCACTGATGACCCGCACCAAGGATCAGGCCGCCGCCGTACTGCCTACCCTGCTCAAGGCCTTGCGCCTGCCGAGCATCAACCGCAACTGGAAGCACCTCACCGACACCGCCGATCGCGATGGCTGGCCGGCCGCCAACCTGCTGGCCTCGCTTCTCGAGATCGAGATGGCTGATCGCTCCTCCCGGCGCATCCAGCGCCATCGCGACCAGTCCGGCTTGCCCGCAGGCAAGACCTTCGCCACCTTCGATTTCGACGCCGCCCCCGGCATCCGCAAACCGCACCTCTTGTCCCTCGCCGCCGGTGACGACTGGATCGAGAACGGCGGCAACCTGCTGCTGTTCGGCCAGAGCGGGACCGGCAAGACGCACGCAGTTGCCGCCATTGGCCATGCCCTCATCGACACGGGGCGGCGCGTCCTGTTCTGCTCCACCACCGACATGGTCCAGAAGCTCCAGTCCGCGCGCCGCGACCTCAGCTTGCCCGCCATGCTCGACAAGCTCGACAAGTTCGATCTCATCGTGCTCGACGATCTGTCCTACGTCCGCAAGGACCAGGTCGAAACCAGCGCCTTGTTCGAGCTCATCGCCCACCGCTACGAACGCCACTCGCTCGCCATTACCGCCAACCAGCCATTTTCGGCATGGGACAACGTCTTCCCTGATCCCGCCATGGCTGTCGCCGCGATCGACCGCCTCGTGCACCACTCGACCATCATCGAGATGAACGGCGAAAGCTACCGCAAGCGTTCCGCCGTCGCCCGCATCAACGCCGGCGATTACGACCCGCCCAATGGCGCCCCGGACCGGCCATCATAATTGTCGCTGGCTTCGCGCTCGGGAGCACCCTTGCTGAGGCAACGGGTAATTGTCGCCAGCGGCAATTACATGCCAACCATCCCATGCGCTTCAAACCCTCGCTTCCGGCCAGCGCCAGCGACAATTACCCAGCGTCGTAATTGTCGCTCGACGGTTGCTCCTCGCAACAGCAAATGGTAGCCAGAATTCACCAACCGGCGCGGCCACCTATCGGCCATCAAAATTGACGCCGACCGGACTCCGTAATCGTCGCGCTACACGTACCAGTCACCGGAGCCGAGCGTGATGCGGCCCTCTGTCATGGAGAAATACAAAAGGCCCCCGCTCCGCGATGGAAGCGAGGGCCTCTTGAAGCAACGACTGGACGGTGCTCAGCTTGCAAAGGCGTGCTCTGCGGAGGATTGGCCGAGGCCGGCCTCGGCGCCCTGGGCCGGCGCGCCGGCGGTTTCGCCTTCGCCGGGCAGCGGCGGCAGCGCGTCATCGGCCTTGCGCGCCATCTCCGAGGCGAGGTCGCGCCGCCGCGTCGGACGCGACCAGACCACGTTGTAGCTGCCGTCCTCCTGGCGGAACGCGGAAATGTAAAGCGGCGCCGCCAGGCTCGGATCCTCGATCTTCCCGTTGAGGAACGCCTCGCCCGTGCCGTTCGAGAACAGCTCGAACAGCGCCCCAACCTGCACCCACGCCCGCGATGCCGACAGCGCCAGCACCTCGAACTTCGGCGCCTTCGGATTGGCCGAGTGCACCTCGCGCAGCGCAATCGTCATCGCAATCGTCAGCGTCTCGATCTTGCCGACGAAAATACCGCCTTCATTCTGCTTGATCGAACCAATGTTCATGGAAAGTCTCCTGGATGATGGTCTCGAACACTGTGTCCGGGACACCGTCCTTCCTCCCCCTCCTCTCCTCGGCCGTTCGGCCGAGCCAGCGCGCAAGCGCCATAGCCGAGGCCCGCGTCCGCGGCCTCGGGACGATCCGGTCGATCCATGGATCGATCCGAACAGCCCCCGCCTGGTCCCGGCCTGATCAACCCCACCCCCGACGCCAATCGTCGGGCAGCAGATCAGCTGCTCGCCGAAACCCGCTCAATCCGTAGATCCATGGCCTCGCGTCCGATAACGGCGACGAACCGGGAGCCTTCCGGAACGAACCATTGGGTCCGGTAGGCGAGGACGGCGCGCAGGCGCTCGAGCAGGGCCGCTTCATCGCCCAGAAGGAGACGGGTCGCCATTTCCTGCGCATCGAGCAGGAAACGATCGTGCTGCGTATCCCAGCTATCAGCCTCGCGATCGTCGCTGGCGCAAAAGCAGGCGCCGTCGAGCAGATCGACCAGTTCGGCAGGCGTGACGGCCGTGGGTGCCGCCAGGAGAATATTAGCCTCCTCAAAGCTCCAGAAGAGGCCATCGTCATATTCGATGGCGACAGGCGCCGGTATATGAAGCGTTTCAGGGGCGGGGCCAGAAATCGTCAGCACGAGATCCAGTCGCTCGACCGTGCCGCTGTCGATACCGGGAAGGTCCGACCCACCGAGCACAAGCGTCTCGCCCCCCTTGTCGATCTCGAAGCGGAGATCAGTGATCCGGGGAAGCCGGTCATACCAGCCATAGCCCACCATCGCCTCGTCGGATTCGGCGAGCCGTCCCTCATAGCGGCCGTCCTTCGAGAGCGCGAAAGCAGCGCACTGCTCGAGCGGTGGCCCAAAATCATCGATCAGGACGAGATCGTCCGTCGAGGTCAGGTGCTGGCGACCGGACCCGCTATTGTAGTCGGCGACCGCCGGCGTCCATGAGAATAGCTCACCCCGTGCCTCGGGAAGCTGAACATCGAGATCGGCCGCCTCTCACCAGTCCGCGAAGGCCAGACGATGACTGCCGAGCGCCTGGATATGCCGGTAGATGGCGAGGCGGATCGCCGCGCGCAGGCTCTGCAGCGCGCCATTCTCGACCATCTCCTTGCGGGCCGGGAGTACGAGCTGCAATTCCGGAGCATCGACGATGTCGATCTTGGCCGCCCAGTGGCGATCCTTTTCCGCGACCGTTGGAAGGAGCGACGCGACAGTCACGCCATGGAAGTTGATGCTCGGGCTGAAATGCCGGTGAAGATAGTTGCGATAGATGCCGATGCGGACGCCGTCCTGCTCGATGATCGTCTCTGCGCCCTTCAGCCAGTCCTCGCGGAGTAGATCCTGGCCGTCGAGCCGAACCGGAAGCGGGCAATAACGCGCGGCGCTTTGTGCAATAGTCTCGAGTGACTTGAGCCATTGCGCGTCAATCGGCACCCGGATCTCGGTTCCGAACGGGTGGGTGCAGGGCGCAACGGCGATGGGCGCGCCGGACTCCCAATCGCCTGAAGCGATGCGGATCGACCAGCCCTCGCCAGTCGAGCGCGGGCAGGAGCGAATCTCGACATCGCGACCGGCAAGGCTGAACACGCCCATGCCGGCAGGATCCTCCCGCCGCGCGATCTCGTCACCCCAACCCGACCGACCGAGGGCGAGAATGACCGATGGATCCTCGATCCCGGCGCCATCGTCGGCAATGGCGAGAAACGCAGTCCCATCGGCGTCGATGACCTTGAGGTCGACCGCGCTCGCACCCGCCCGGCGTGCGTTCTGGATAAGCTCGGAGAGAATATCGCCGAGCGTGTTATTGAAGAGGCGGGTGACTCTGGTGACGGCGGCAGGATCGACCTGGCTGTTGATCGTGGCGGGAAGGGACATCTGGGGCTCCTCGACAAGTGGAAATTCTCCGCCTGCAGTCCCCCTCCCCTTTTCCCGGACCGCCGAAGGGCGCGATCGAAGCCCTCAATAATCCTCGGCGAGCATGATCGTGAGCACGCGCCGCGTGAGCGATGCGTCCGCTGGATCTTCCGATCCGAATTCGAGGGCGGGATCATAATAGTCGATCTTGAAGAAGATGCGTTCGCCCCGAAGATCGAAGGCGCCGAAGTCTCGTTCCGGGCCGTCGCCGGGGCCAAAGTCATACCGGCGGACGGCGGCGAGGAGTTCAGCCTGGGCAATGATTTCACGAACCGCGTCTTCTTCGCCTGCGAGACGAGCGAGGCAGGCGCGGGTCACGACAAGGCGAGCGGTCGGATCGAAACCCTGGCGGCAACGGTCGTTCAAACGGGCGATCTGTTCTGTAACGGAGATGGTCATGCTGCCTCCTTCAGGCCGGCGTTGAACTGCTCGAGCCACTCCGCCATGGCCGGACGGTCGGGGAGCGGGACATGGGCCGCCACATCCTGGAACCGGATGAGGTCGGCAGGCGCGTCGTGGATGATCGCGTCGATGTCGGCGGCCGGCAGCAACTCTTCGGCGCGGATGAAATCGGTCATGCGCCCGGGCCGCGTGCGCGTCGAGCGGCGCCACAGGCCTTCGACGGTCCTGAGACGCGGGGCCGCTCTCGCCTCGACCAGCACGATGAGGCGCAGACACCAGGACGGAAGGGCGCGAACTTCGTCCGGCTTCATCGCCCCGCAGATGAAGCAGCTCGATTTTGGCGGGACGGGAAGCTGAGCGGCTTCGATCCGGGCGATGCAGGCCGCGCGATCCCAGCCCCATTCGCGCAGTGGGTAGCGGCATTCGAAAAGATCGCTCGTGATGGTCGAGGCATGGGTATAGCGCCGCGTGTCAGCCGGCGATGCGTCGTAGCCGATAAGGCGAACGACCTTCTGGCCGCGCGCCCAGGCGTCCTTGGCCGGTTCCCACTGCTTGAGAAAGGCGTCCTGCGGGGCGACCTTCCATTTGAGCGAGCATTAGGTCTGGACGGGCCTGTCTCCTTTGCCTCACAAAGCCCGCATT
>NZ_ATDO01000062.1:0-2766 GCF_000445085.1 Sphingobium sp. HDIP04
CCACCCCCAACCCCTCCCCTGAAGGGGAGGGGCTTGATCGAGGGGTCAGCGCGTCGGGTAATTGGGTGCTTCCCGCGTGATCGTCACGTCGTGGACATGGCTTTCCGACAGGCCCGCATTGGTGATCTGGACGAAGCGGGCGCGTTCCTGCAAATCCCGGATCGTGGCGCTGCCGGTATAGCCCATGGCCGCCTTCACCCCGCCGACAAGCTGGTGGATCACGTCCTTCGCCGGACCCTTGAAGGGCACCTGGCCCTCAATGCCTTCGGGCACCAGCTTCATCTGGTCCTTGATGTCCGCCTGGAAATAGCGGTCGGCCGAACCCCGCGCCATCGCGCCGACGCTGCCCATGCCGCGATAGCTCTTATAGGCGCGGCCCTGATAGAGGAAGGTTTCGCCCGGCGCTTCGGCCGTGCCCGCCAGCAGCGACCCCACCATGACGCAGCCCGCGCCCGCCGCCAGCGCCTTCGCCACATCGCCCGACGTGCGCAGGCCGCCGTCTGCGATCACCGGCACGCCCTGCTTCGCCGCTTCCTCGGCCGAATCCATGACGGCGGTCAACTGCGGCACGCCCACGCCCGCGACGACGCGGGTGGTGCAGATCGATCCCGGCCCGATGCCCACCTTCACGCAGTCCGCGCCCGCATCGATCAGCGCCTTGGTCGCTTCGGCGGTGGCGACATTGCCCGCCACCACCTGAACATGGTTGGAGAGTTTCTTCACCGCCTCCACCGCGACGGCCACCTGCCGGCTGTGGCCGTGCGCGGTGTCGATGACGATCAGGTCGCATTCCGCATCGATCAGCGCCTTGCTGCGCTCCAGCCCCTTGTCGCCCACGGTCGACGCAGCGGCCACGCGCAGGCGGCCCGAAGCATCCTTGGTCGCCTGCGGATAGGTGACGGCCTTTTCGATGTCCTTGACCGTGATCAGGCCGACGCAATGATATTGATCGTCCACCACCAGCAGCTTTTCGATGCGGCGCTGGTGCAGCAGGCGCATCGCCTCCTCCTGGCCCACGCCGGTCTTCACGGTGGCGAGATTGTCGTGGGTCATCAGTTCGCTGACCGGCTGGGCCGGGTTTTCGGCGAAGCGCACGTCGCGGTTGGTGAGGATGCCGACCAGCTTGCCCGACGCCTCCACCACCGGAATGCCGCTGATCTTGTGCCGGGTCATCAGCATCTGCGCATCGGCCAGCGTGGCATTGGGCGTGATGGTGATGGGATTGACCACCATGCCGCTTTCGAAGCGCTTGACCGCGCGCACCGCGTCCGCCTGCTCCTCCACCGAAAGGTTGCGGTGCAGCACGCCGATCCCGCCCAACTGCGCCATGACGATCGCCATGTCCGCCTCCGTCACCGTGTCCATGGCGGAGGAGAGGATCGGGATGTTGAGCTTGATCGCGCGGGTCACATGGGTGCTGGTGTCCGCCTGGCTGGGCAGCACATCGGATTCGGCGGGCTGAAGAAGCACGTCGTCAAAGGTGAGGCCGAGGCGGATATCCATGTGAAAGCCACTTTCTGCTGCGCGCCCGGCCAGTGGGGGGATAGCCGGTCGCTGGGGGATTCGTGGCGGCCCATGTAACCATTAAGCAGGAAAACAGCCAGACCCCCGAAAGCATTTTATTGCCGGGGAAGCGCAGGCCTGCACGCGATGCGGAATCGGGCGGAAGGGGCGGGCCGGAAGAGAAGCGTGGGGACTCGTCCGCTCACCGCCCGAATTTCCAAAAACTCCACGCCCCGTAGGGGCCGACCCGCCTCAATCCCCCAGGATCACGTCCACGCCTGCGCGCGCATGGATGCTGGTGCCGTCGTAGATCGGCAGGACGTTCGCCTTCACATCGACGATCATCTCCAATTCGGTGCAGGCCAGGATCGCGGCCTGCACATTCTCCTTGGCGATGTCGGTGAGTTCGGACTTCATATAGCGCTCGGACTCGCGGCTCACCTTGCCGATGGTCAGCTCGTCATAGACGATCCGGTCGATCCGATCGGCCAGTTCCATGTCGGGCGGCAGCAGCGATATGCCGTGCGCCACCAGCCGCTGGCGGTAGAATTTCTCCGTCATCACGTTGCGCGTGCCGATCAGCGCGGCCTTTTCGATGCCGTCGGCCTGCATCTTGCGCCCGACAGCCTCCGCGATGTTGACGATCGGAATATCGACGCCGGCCTGCACCTCGTCATAGACGCGGTGCATGGAATTGGCGCAGATCAGCAGGGCGGCCGCCCCGCCCTGCTCCAGCCGCCTGGCGGACGCGGTCAGCACATCGGCCGCATGGGCCCATTCGTCGGGCGTGGTGGAGCGGCCTATGTCCGCGAAGTCCAGGCTTTCGATCAGCAGCGGAGCGCTGTGCTGGCCGCCCCTGGCGCGGTACACGGCCTGGTTGATGATCTGATAATAGCGCGCCGTCGACGTCCAGCTAAGACCGCCTATCAGGCCGAGCTTCTTCATGAATCCGCTTATCCCCATGCGCCGACGAAGCCGGACGGGCTTGTCCATCGCGCAAATCGTTAGGGGCGGCGTCCCGCATCGGCAAGCCCCTTCCTGCCCGCGCTGCCGCAAAGCCGCGCGCGGAACAGGGTGCCGGCCGCTCCCGCCAGCCCTCCCGCGACGACCATCGGCATATTTTCCAAGAAGAAGGCGGACGCCGCCACGGCCCAGCCGGCAAAGCCGCCCGCCAGCGCCAGCGCAGGTCCGGTCCCCGACCGCAAGGCCGATGTCGTCGCCGCCCAGCCCGCAAGTAGCGCGACTGCGATGCAGCCAAGGAGC